>NZ_JBIUVQ010000003.1:0-11011 GCF_044743035.1 Streptomyces sp. NPDC087787 | reverse complement strand
ATCACGTCGGCCAGGGCCGCGACCTCGCCCTCGGCCTCGACCGTGATCTTGCGGGACAGATCGCCCCGGGCCACCGCCGTGGCGACCTGGGCGATCGAACGGACCTGGCCGGTCAGGTTGGACGCCATCACGTTGACGTTGTCGGTGAGGTCCTTCCACGTCCCGGACACGCCCTGGACGTCGGCCTGTCCGCCGAGGCGTCCCTCGGTGCCGACCTCGCGGGCGACGCGGGTGACCTCGTCGGCGAAGGCGGAGAGCTGGTCGACCATCGTGTTGATGGTGTTCTTGAGTTCGAGGATCTCGCCGCGGGCGTCGACGGTGATCTTCTGGGAGAGGTCGCCCTCGGCGACCGCCGTCGCCACCTGGGCGACGTTGCGGACCTGGGCGGTGAGATTGCCCGCCATGAAGTTGACCGAGTCGGTCAGGTCCCGCCAGGTGCCCCTGACGCCCTGGACGTCGGCCTGACCGCCGAGTCGTCCCTCGGTGCCGACCTCGCGGGCGACGCGGGTGACCTCGTCGGCGAACGCGGAGAGCTGGTCGACCATCGTGTTGATGGTGTTCTTGAGTTCGAGGATCTCGCCGCGGGCGTCGACGGTGATCTTCTGGGAGAGGTCGCCCTTGGCCACCGCGGTCGTCACCTGGGCGACGTTGCGGACCTGGGCGGTGAGATTGCCCGCCATGAAGTTGACCGAGTCGGTCAGGTCCCGCCACACACCCGCCACTCCGGGCACCTTGGCCTGTCCGCCGAGTCGTCCCTCGGTGCCGACCTCGCGGGCGACGCGGGTGACCTCGTCGGCGAACGCGGAGAGCTGGTCGACCATCGTGTTGACGGTCTCCTTCAGCTGAAGGATCTCACCGCGCGCGGGCACGTCGATCTTCTGCGACAGATCGCCCTTGGCCACCGCGGTCGCCACCTGCGCGATGTCACGCACCTGGGTGGTGAGGTTGCCCGCCATGGCATTGACCGAGTCGGTCAGATCGGCCCAGGTTCCCGAAACCCCCGGCACCTCCGCCTGACCGCCGAGCGTGCCCTCGGTGCCGACCTCCCGGGCCACCCGGGTGACCTCGGAGGTGAACACGGACAACTGGTCGACCATGCCGTTGAACACGGTCGCGATGTCGCCCATGAGCCCGTCGGCTTCCTCCGGCAGGCGCGTGCCGAAGTCGCCGTCCCGCACGGCCGTCAGGCCGGCCAGGAGCTGCCGCAGTTCCCGGTCGCCCGGCACGGCGTCGAGGACCTCGGTTCTGTCGCTGGTCATGCGCACCCTCGTCCCGCTCCCCAGGAGTCCTCGCCGGTGAGGACTCGCACCTCTCCATCGGGCCGTCGCAGGCCCGCTGACGTGCTGCATTTCCGTGATTTCACGGATCTGCGTGATGAGAAATACGGGGCAGGCTAACCCACTCGGCCTGCCCCGAACAAAACTCGCGCGTCCATATCCGGACCCGTGAATTCGCCCCCGCGCGCGGTGCATGACCTGGTGATTCAGGGGTACGCGGACGGTTTGACCGCAGGGCGCTCCATGGCGCACGGCGCCGCCGTCCGGCATGACGCTCCTCTCGGAAACGACCCGAAGACCCCGGCCCTGGAAGACCCGTATGACAACAATGCCGCCGTCACCCTTCAGCCTCTCCGTCGAGACCCGCCAAGCCGCCGTCGCGGTACGCGTGGAGGGCGACCTCGACTACCTCACCAGTCGCGAACTCGTGGACGCGGTGACCGTGGCGCTCACCCGGCGCCATGCGGCACGGCACCCGGTCGCCGGCATACGCCTCGACTTCTCGCGGCTGCGGAGCGTCGACTCCTCCGGCCTGTCCGCGCTGCTGCGGATCCGGCGCCTCGCGGACGAGGCGGGTCTCGCGCTCCACCTGGACGAGCGTCCGGCCGTACTGGAGCGGCTGCTGGACATGACCGGAACGCGGGAACTGCTCACTTCCCCGCCCGGGAACGTCTCCCCTCCCGAGGAGAGCACCGGGCCGGGCCGGTAGCCGACGGTCCGAGCGGACGGGGCGAGCGCGCTTCCCCCACCCCTCCCGCCGAATGCCGTGGTCACAGAAGGGTAGTTGGTGCGGTGGGAGCCGATGTGCCGGGATGTCGGCCCGACGCTCGTGACACGTCAGCCCGGGGAGGAAGGAGCAGCGTGACCATAGAGAGAATCTGGTCGTATCCGCCGCAGGTCGCTCGCGCCGAGGAAGAGGACCTGACCGGTTTCACCGTCGTCGCCGACGACGGCACCGTGGGCCACGTGGACCGGGAGGGCGGCCGCTCCGGGATGCGGCACCTGGTCGTGGACACCGGGGTGTGGGTGTTCGGCAGGAGCGTGATGGTGCCGGTCGGCATGGTCGCCGGCATCGACTCCGCGGAGCGGAGGATCACGGTGGCCTGTTCGCGCGGGCAGATCAAGGCCGCGCCGAGGTTCAGGACCGACAGCGAGACCAGGGACCCGGAGTATCTGACCCGGGTGGGTGCCTACTACCAGGCGCTTCCGCCGCGCGAGGCGACCAGCGCCTGAGCCGGTGCGGCGAGGCCCGCGGTGCGGGTCCCGACACCGCGTCCGAGCCCGGACCCCGTCCGCAGCCGGGGCTCCGGGTGATCCGGGCTCACCAGGGCAGGAAGACGTGCACGTCCTTGCCGTGATCGTTGACCACCACGCTCACCTGGTCGCACAGGGTGTGGATCAGGTGCCAGCCGATACCGCCGCCGCCCCGGCTGGGGCGGAACGGCCGCGGGGCCGGCTGCGTGGTGCTGGTGTCGCTGAGCGTGACGTGTACCCCGTCGAAGGTGCGGCGCATCCGAAGCTCGAACGGGCCCGGCGCGTACTGCACCGCGTTCGCCGCCAGTTCCGTCACGACCAGCAGGATGTCGTCCCAGTGCTCGGGCGCCGCCGGCCGCGCGTGCCGTGCCACCTCGTCGAGGAAGTCCTCCGCGGCGAGTCGCGCCCCCGTGACATGGTGCAACTCGCCCGCGAAGCGGGCGGTGCGGCTCGGAATGCCCTCGCTGGCCAGTGTGTCGTCCCCACGCGGCTCGAATGCCATCTCGCCTTCCGGCCCGGGCTCGTCGCCGGGCTGTCGTCCTTTCGTTCCCTTGCGTCCCACTGTCTTGTTCCCAGGGGCGAGGAGCCTACGCTTGGGGCGTCGCAGGCAGCGGAAAGGCAGGCGGGAGGCGTCAGCGGAAGACGTCGTCGGGCTCGTCCCAGTCGGCCGTCGGGTCGTGCGCGGCCTCCCGGCGCGCGGCGCGGCTCCGCGCCTGGTACATGGCTTCGATCTCGACCGCGTAGTGCTCGGCGATGGCGTCCCTGCGCAGCTTCATCGACGGCGTGAGCAGCCCGCCCGCCACGTCGAAGGGGGCGGGCAGCACCCGGAAGACCCGGATGGACTCCGAGCGGGACACCGCGCTGTTCGCGGCGGCGACCGCCCGCTCGATCTCCTCCCGCAGCGCGTTCTCCTCGCGCGCCTCGTGTTCCGGCGCGTCACCCTGCAAGGCCAGCGCCGCGCGCCAGTGGGCCAGGAACTCCGCGTCCAGGGTGATCAGCGCGCCCACGCACGGCCGGTCGTCGCCCACGACCACCGCCTGGTGGACCAGCGGATGCGCCCGCAGCCGCTGCTCCAGCGCGGCCGGGGCCACGCTCTTGCCGCCGTTGGTGACGATGATGTCCTTCTTGCGCCCCGTGATGGTGAGATAACCCTCGGTGTCCAGCTTGCCGAGGTCTCCCGTGGCCAGCCAGCCGTCGTGCAGGACGGCCCGGGTCGCGGACTCGTCGCCCACGTACCCCTGGAACAGCGACGGTCCCCGCACGAGGATCTCCCCGTCGTCCGCCACTTCGATCGCCGTGCCCGGCAGCGCCCTGCCGACGGTCCCCGACTTCTCCCGGCCCAGCGGCTGCATGGTGATGCCGCCCGCGGTCTCCGTGAGCCCGTATCCGTCGTGCACGTAGATGCCGATGCCCTCGTAGAACAAGGACAGGTCCCGGCTGAGCGGGGAGCCGCCGGAGGTGGCCCGGACCACCCTGCCGCCCAGCTCGGTCCGCAGCTTGCGGTACACCGTCCGCTCGTACAGGGCGTGTTGCAGCCGAAGGTCAAGGCCAGGACCCGGGCCGCGGCCCAGCCGCTGCCGCTCCAGCGCGGTGGCGAAGTCCCGGGCCGTTTCGGCCGCCCGCTCGAACAGCGCGCCGCGCCCCGCCTGCTGGGCCGCGCGCAGGAAGTTCTTGTAGATCTTCTCGAAGACGGAGGGCACGGCGTGGAAGTACGTCGGCCTGAACGAGCGCAGCGCCGACGCGAGCGACTCCTCGCCCAGCTCCGGCTCGTGGCCCATCAGGATGCCGCCGCGCAGGCACAGGCTCTGGATCATCAGCCCGTACACGTGCGAGAAGGGCAGGAAGGCGAGCACCGACGCCTGCTCGCCGGGCGGCGCGGCGGTGTGCCCCCAGCCTGCCAGCAGCGTGTCGCAGGGGTTCGCCAGCGCGCGGTGGCTCAGCGCGCAGCCCAGCGCGCGGCCCGTGGTGCCGGAGGTGTAGGCGATCGCCGCGGTCGCGTCGGGCAGTACGATCCGGCGCAGCGAGTTCACCGTGGTCGGCGGTACCACCGCCCCCTGCTCCACCAGGTGCTCCAGCGCGTCCGCGTCGAGCTGCCAGACGTGCTGGAGCCGGGGCAGCGTCGCGCACAGCGGGCCGACCGTCATCACGCCCTGCTCGTCCTCGACGACGACGGCCACGCACTCGGAGTCCCGCAGGATCCACTCGACCTGCTCGCGCGAGGAGGCCGGGTGGATCGGGACGACCTCGGCGCCGACCGCCCACAGCGCGTACGCGAGGACCGTCCACTCGTACCGGGTGCGGGCCATGATCGCCACCCGGTGGCCGGGCGAGATCCTGGCGGCCACCAGCCCCCTGGCCAGGTCGGTCACCTGCTCCCGCAGCTCCGCGGCGGTCACCTCCTCCCACACCGGGGAGGAGGGGTCGGCGCGGCGCGCGAGCACCGGCAGGTCGGGACGGGTCTCCGCGGTCTCGAAGACGCTGTCCGCGAGCCCACCGGCCGGCGGGGCGACAGTGGACGGAGCGAGGGCGAGGTCGCGCATGCGCTGCTCCTGGGGTTCACGGAGGTGACTGCGCCGGTGACGGACTCGGTCGACGCGGATCGAATGTAGCCCAGGTCCGCACGTCACGGGTCCCGAACTGGGAAGTAGCGCCGTTTCCCCGTGCCCCGGCCCGCTCAGGCGGGGTGCGGAGTCAGCCAGAGCGTGGCGAGCGGTGGCAGCGTGAGACGGATGTGCCGTTCCTCGGGCCCGCCTTTCGTTTCGAGTGGCTTCGCGTTGGTGACGCCGCCCCCGCCGTAGCGGCCGGCGTCGGTGTTCAGCACCTCGCGCCACGCGGTGACCTCGTCCGGTACGTCCAGGCGGTAGCCCTCGCGCACCACGGGGGAGAAGTTCGACACCGCGAGGAGCGGGACGCCGGCCGCGTCGAGGCGCAGGAACGCGTAGACGTTGTCGTCGGCGGCGTCCACGGCCACCCAGCGGAAGCCCTCCGGCCGGGTGTCGCGCTGCCACAGGGCCGGGGTGGCCCGGTAGACGGTGTTGAGGTCGCGCACCAGGTCCCGCACCCCGCGGTGGTCGCCCGCGGCGCAGTGGTCCTCGTCGAGCAGCCACCACTCGGGCCCGTGCTCCTCGGAGAACTCGCCGCCCTGGGCGAACTCCTGCCCCATGAACAGCAGTTGCTTGCCCGGATGGGCCCACATGAAGCCCAGGTAGGCGCGGTGGTTCGCCCGTCGCTGCCACCAGTCGCCGGGCATCTTCGACACCAGCGCCCGCTTGCCGTGCACCACCTCGTCGTGCGAGATCGGCAGCACGTAGTTCTCGCTGTAGGCGTACACCATCGCGAAGGTCATCTCGTGGTGGTGGTACTTGCGGTGCACCGGCTCCTTGCTCATGTACTGGAGCGAGTCGTGCATCCAGCCCATGTTCCACTTCAGCCCGAAGCCCAGGCCGCCGCTGTCGGTCGGCGCGGTCACACCGCCCCACGCGGTCGACTCCTCGGCGATGGTCACCACGCCCGGGGCGCGCCGGTACACGGTGGCGTTCATCTCCTGGAGGAACGCCATCGCGTCCAGATCCTCCCGGCCGCCGTACGCGTTGGGCGTCCACTGGCCGGAGTCGCGCGAGTAGTCCAGGTAGAGCATGGAGGCGACCGCGTCCACCCGCAGGCCGTCGACGTGGAACTCCTCGCACCAGTACACGGCGTTCGCGACCAGGAAGTTGCGCACCTCGGTGCGGGCGAAGTCGAACTCGTACGTCCCCCAGTCGGGGTGCTCGGCGCGCTGCGCGTTCCCCGGCTCGTACAGCGGGTCCCCGTCGAAGCGGGCCAGCGCCCAGTCGTCCTTGGGGAAGTGCGCCGGCACCCAGTCCATGATCACGCCGATCCCGGCCCGGTGGCAGGCGTCGACGAAGTACCGGAAGTCGTCCGGCGAGCCCAGTCGCGCGGTCGGGGCGTAGTAGGAGGTGACCTGGTAGCCCCAGGACGGCCCGAAGGGGTGCTCGGCGACCGGCATCAGCTCCACGTGGGTGAAGCCCAGGTCCCTGACGTAGGCCGGGAGCTGCTCGGCGAGCTGACGGTACGTCAGCCCCGGTCGCCAGGACGGAAGGTGGACCTCGTACACCGAGAACGGCGCCTCGTGCACCGGCACGTCCGCGCGGTGCGCCATCCACTCCTGGTCGCCCCACTCGTGGTGCGCGGCCGTCACCACCGACGCGGTGGCGGGCGGCACCTCGGTGCGCCGTGCCATCGGGTCGGCCTTGAGGAACCGGCCGCCGTACTGCGAGGTGATCTCGAACTTGTACTTCGCGCCCTCGCCGATCCCGGGCAGGAACAGCTCCCACACGCCCGCCGCGCCCAGCGAGCGCATCGGGAAGGCGGTCCCGTCCCAGTGGCTGAAGTCGCCGGCCACCCGCACGCCACGCGCGTTGGGCGCCCACACGGTGAACCGGGTCCCGGTCACGCCCTGGTGGGTCATCGGCTCCGCGCCCAGCGCCCGCCACAGCTGCTCGTGCCGGCCCTCCCGGACCAGGTGCAGATCCAGCTCGCCGAGAGCGGGCAGGAAGCGGTAGGGGTCGTGGACCTCGTACTCGTCCTGCTCGTAGCCGACCACCAGGGTGTACTCGGGGATCGCGGCCAGGGGCAGTACGGCCGAGAACAGTCCGTCGCCCTCGGAGGCGAGCGGGGTCCGCTCGCCGTCCACGACCGCGCTCACCGCACGGGCGAAGGGACGCAGCACCCGCAGGGCGATCCCGCCCGGCACCGGGTGCGCGCCGAGCAGCGCGTGCGGGTCGTGGTGGGCGCCGGACAGCAGGCGCTCACGGTCGGCGGGATCGAGCGGCGGAGCCGTACTGGCCTGTACCGCCGCGGGCAGGACGGGGCCGGACGGCTCGGGAAGTGACGTGTCGCGCAGTGCCATCGGTTCAGCCTCCTCTCACGGCGAGACGTTCGATCGCCGCCATCGGTACGGCGAGCCAGTCGGGGCGGTGCCGGGCCTCGTACAGCACTTCGTACACGGCACGGTCCGTCTCGTAGGCCCGCAGCAGGGCGTGTTTCTTACGGGGGTCCCAGCCGGCCAGCGAGGCGTAGCCGGCGCAGTACGCCTCCCGGCAGCGGCGCGCCCACTCCGGGCGCCAGGGGCGGCGCTGGCGGGCGGCGTAGTCGAAGGAGCGCAGCATCCCGGCCACGTCCCGGACCGGGGACTCGGGGATGCGGCGCTCGGCGAGCGGGCGCGACGGCTCGCCCTCGAAGTCGATGACGAACCACTCCCGCCCGGCCCGCAGCACCTGCCCGAGGTGCAGGTCGCCGTGCACGCGCTGGGCGGGCGGCCCGGCGTCGCAACTGGCCAGCGCGGCGAACGCGGTGCGCAGCCGGGTCGCGTACGGGCGCAGCGCGGGGACGCTGTGCGCGGCGGCCTCCAGATGCTCGGTCATCGTCGCGGCGGTGCGCGCGATGTCCTGGTGGGCGCCGGTGGGGAAGGCGCCGGCCAGCGCCAGGTGGACCTCCGCGGTCGCCTGCCCCAACTGGTGTGCCTGGGCGGTGAAGTCGTCACCGGTGGCCAGGGCCCGCAGGGCCAGCGTCCAGCCGTCGGCGGCGTCGCGCAGGAACGGCTGCAGCACCCCGAGCGTGGCCGGTTCCGGTTGCGCGGTGCGGAACCAGGCCACCGGAGCGGGCACCCGGGTGCAGTCCTGTCCGGCCAGGGCCCACGGCACCTCCAGGTCCGGGTTGACGCCCGGCTGGATGCGGCGGAACACCTTCAGGATGAACTCGTCCCCGTAGATGATCGAGGAGTTGGACTGCTCGGCGTCCAGCAGCCTGGGCACCAGGGCGCCGGGGATCGGTACGGACGCGTCCGCCTCGAAGTGCAGCGGGCCGAAGGTGCCGGGGTGGCGCATCCGCTCCAGGAGCAGCTGCGCCGAACGCGGGTCGCACAGCGCGTCGTAGACCGCGAAGCCGGCCAGCGGCCCCTCCTCGGGGCGGCCGACGAACGCCCGGTGCAGGCGTGGGGCCGGCTCCCGCCGTACACCGAGCAGCAGTTGGTAGCAGTCGGCGGGCGGCGGGGCGGGTGTGCCGGTGGGGGAGGGGACCGTGCCGGGACCGGAGGCGACGCCCGCGTGCTCGGCGTGGACGAGCAGATGCAGACAGCCCGGGAACAGCTCCGTCATCGACAGCAGACGCAGGTCGGTGACGGGCCGGTCCTTGCCGGCGAACCAGCGTTGTCGCGGCAGCCATTCGCGCAGCAGCGAGCCGAGCGAGGTCATGGGCCCGGCCGGGCTCCCGGCGCTCGGCGTCAGTGATGCGGTCTTCGGCATGGTCACGCCTCCTTTCGTCGGCCGTACGCTCACCCGCGTCGGCCGGTCCGGGATGCGACGCCGGCGGTGAGCCGGAACCAGTAGAACCCGTGGCCCGCCAGGGTCAGCAGGTACGGCAGTTCCCCGACGGCCGGGAAGCGCACTCCGCCGATGAGTTCGACCGGGTTGCGTCCCTCGAAGACCCGCAGATCGAGTTCGGTCGGCTGTGCGAAGCGGGAGAAGTTGTGGACGCACAGGACCAGGTCGTCCTTGTACTCGCGCAGGAAGGCGAGGACGGCGGGGTTGGAGGAGGGCAGTTCGGTGTAGGAGCCGAGTCCGAAGGCGGGGTTCTGCTTGCGGATCTCGATCATGCGGCGGGTCCAGTGCAGCAGCGACGAGGGCGAGGACATCGACGCCTCGACGTTGGTGACCTGGTAGCCGTAGACCGGGTCCATGATCGTGGGCAGGTAGAGGCGGCCGGGGTCGCAGGAGGAGAAGCCGGCGTTGCGGTCGGGGGTCCACTGCATGGGGGTGCGCACCGCGTCGCGGTCGCCGAGCCAGATGTTGTCGCCCATGCCGATCTCGTCGCCGTAGTAGAGGATCGGGCTGCCGGGCAGGGAGAGCAGCAGGGCGGTGAAGAGTTCGATCTGGTTGCGGTCGTTGTCGAGGAGGGTGGCGAGGCGGCGCCGGATGCCGATGTTGGCGCGCATGCGGGGGTCCTTGGCGTATTCGGCCCACATGTAGTCGCGTTCTTCGTCGGTGACCATTTCGAGGGTGAGCTCGTCGTGGTTGCGCAGGAAGATGCCCCACTGGCAGGTGGCGGGGATCGCGGGGGTCTTGGCGAGGATTTCGGAGACGGGGTAGCGGCTCTCCCTGCGGACCGCCATGAAGATGCGGGGCATGACGGGGAAGTGGAAGGCCATGTGGCACTCGTCGCCGCCGGCGGCGTAGTCGCCGAAGTAGTCGACGACGTCCTCCGGCCACTGGTTCGCCTCCGCCAGCAGCACGGTGTCCGGGAACATCCGGTCGATCTCCTTGCGCACCCGCTTCAGAAAGGCATGGGACGCGGGGAGGTTCTCGCAGTTGGTGCCCTCTTCGGCGTAGAGGTACGGGACCGCGTCGAGCCGGAAGCCGTCGATGCCCAGGTCCAGCCAGAAGCGCAGGGCGGCCAGGATCTCCTCCTGCACCGCGGGGCTTTCGTAGTTGAGGTCCGGCTGGTGGGAGAAGAACCGGTGGAAGTAGTACTGGCCGCGGACCGGGTCGAACGTCCAGTTCGAGGTCTCGGTGTCGACGAAGATGATGCGGGCGTCCGGATAGCCCTTGTCGTCGTCGGCCCACATGTAGAAGTCGCCGTAGGGGCCGTCGGGGTCCTTGCGGGACTGCTGGAACCACGGGTGCTGGTCGCTGGTGTGGTTCATGACGAAGTCGATGATCACGCGCATGCCGCGCTGGTGGGCGGCGTCGACGAACTCCACGAAGTCGGCCAGGTCGCCGAACTCCGGGAGCACCGCGGTGTAGTCGGAGACGTCGTAGCCGCCGTCCCTGAGCGGTGACTTGAAGAACGGCGGCAGCCAGAGGCAGTCCACGCCGAGCCACTGGAGGTAGTCGAGTTTGGCGGTCAGGCCCTTCAGGTCGCCGACGCCGTCGCCGTTGCTGTCCTGGAAGGAGCGGACGAGGACCTCGTAGAACACGGCACGCTTGAACCACTCCGGGTCCCGGTCCCTGGCCGGGGCGTCCTCGAAGATGTCAGGGACGGGCTCGTTGACAGTCATGGCGCTGGGGGCCCTCCGATCTCGGACGAGGTGGACGATCGCTGGACGTGGAGCACGTGCGCGGGCCGTTCGCCCGGTTCCAGGCGTACGTAGTTGGCCCTGCCCCAGTGGTGGGTCTCGCCGGTGAGCTCGTCGCACACCGGCATCGACTCGTGCCAGTCCAGGCCGAGTTGCGGCATGTCCAACGAGACCGTGGCCTCCTGGGTGTGGTGGGGGTCGAGGTTGGCGACCACGACGACCGTGTCCGGCCCCTCGCTCTTGCTGTACGCGATCACGGCATCGTTGTCGGTGGCGTGGAAGCGCAGATTGCGCAGGCGGTGCAGCGCGGGGTGGCGCCGGCGGATGTCGTTGAGTTTGGTGATGAGGGGGGCGATGGTGCGGCCCTCGCGTGCGGCGGCTGCCCAGTCGCGTGGTTTGAGCTGGTACT
>NZ_JBIUVQ010000002.1:413641-447973 GCF_044743035.1 Streptomyces sp. NPDC087787 | reverse complement strand
GGCCGGTCCGGGTCGGCGACCACGGCCTCCAGCAGCCGTGTCCACCGAGCGAACAGCGTCTCCACCGTCGCACGGTCGAACAGGTCGGTGGCGTACTCCAGGAGCGCGTCCAGCCCTCCCGGCGCGCCGTCCGGGCCTCGGCGTTCGGCGAGGCTGAGGGTGAGGTCGACCCGGGAGGTGCTGGTGGGCACGGGTACCCCGGACACCGAGAGACCGGGCAGGGTGAAGTCGCCCATGGGCGCGTTCTGCACGCCCAGCATGGTCTGGAAGAGCGGGTGGTGGGAGAGCGACCGGGCGGGGTTGACCACCTCCACCAGATGCTCGAAGGGCACGTCCTGGTGGGCGAACGCCTCCAGCGCGGACTCCCGCACCCGGCCCAGCAGCTCGGTGAAGGTGGGGTTGCCCGAGGTGTCGGTGCGCAGGACGAGCGTGTTGACGAAGAACCCGACCAGGTCGTCCAGGGCCTCGTCGGTGCGCCCCGCGACGGGGCTGCCGACCGCGATGTCGGTGCCCGCGCCGAGCCGGGTGTACAGGGCGGCGAGTCCGGCCTGCAGCACCATGAACAGGCTTGCCCCACAACGCCGGGCCAGGTCACCGAGCCCGGCGTGGAGCGCGGCGTCCAGTTCGAGGGTGACCAGGTCACCGCGGTGGGAGGCGGTCGCCGGACGAGGGCGGTCGGCGGGGATCCCCACCTGGTTCGGGAGCTCCGCCAGCCGGCGCTTCCAATAGGCGACTTGCTGGGCGAAGGCGCTGTCGGTGTCGCACTCGTCGCCGAGGATGTCGTGCTGCCACAGGGTGTAGTCGGCGTAGCTCACCGGCAACGGCGGCCATGCGGGCGCCTCACCCCGGCACCGGGCGGTGTAAGCCGTCGCAAGGTCGCGGGACAGCGGTCCCAGCGACCAGCCGTCACCGGCGATGTGATGCAGAACGACCAGCAGCACGTGCTCATCGGGTGCCAGCGCGAACAGCTCGGCCCTGACGGGCGGTTCGGCGGCCAGGTCGAAGCCGCGGGCCGCCCGGGCGCGCAACACCTCCGGCAGCTCCGCCTCGGTGGCTTCGGTGACGGACAGCGGGATCCCGGCCTCGGCGGCGTCGAGGGTCCGCTGGTACGGCACGCCGTCGTGGTGCGGGAACACCGTGCGCAGGGGTTCATGGCGAGTCGCCACGTCCGTCAGTGCGGCCTCCAGCGCGCGGCGGTCGAGGGCACCGGTGAGCCGCAGCGCCAGCGGCATGTGATAGGTGGCACTGGGCCCTTCCATCTGGTGGAGGAACCACAGGCGGCGCTGGGCGAACGACAGCGGCGTGGGCTCGGGGCGCTGCCGCGCCACCAGGGGCGTCCGGGCGGTGGCGGCGCTGTGCAGTGCGGCGGCGAGCCCGGCCGGTGTCGGGGTTTCGAAGAGCGTCCGGAGCTCCAGCTCCGCGCCGAGGATGACGCGAATCCGCGAGACCAGCCGGGTGGCCAGCAGCGAATGGCCGCCCAGGTCGAAGAAGTCGTCGTCCACGCCGGCCTGGGGCACACCCAGTACCTCGGCGAAGAGCTCGCAGAGGATCTGCTCCTGCGGGGTGCGCGGTGCCCGGGCGCCCGGGTTGTCGCCGCCCGGTGCGGGCAGCGCGGCGCGGTCCAGCTTGCCGTTGGGGGTCAGCGGAAGGGCATCCAGGGTGACGATCGCCGACGGCACCATGTAGTCCGGAAGCCGTTCGCGCAGGTATGCGCGGATGCCGTCCGCCCCTGCGTCACCGGGTACGACGTAGGCCACCAGCCGGTCCTCCCGGGCCACCACCGCGGCCTGCGCGACCGAGGGATGGGCGGCCAACCGGGACTCGATCTCGCCGGGTTCGACGCGGAACCCGCGCACCTTGACCTGGTGGTCCACCCGGCCGAGGAACTCCAGCTCGCCGTCGGCCCGCCACCGGACGAGGTCACCGGTGCGGTACATCCGCGAGCCGGCCGGACCGTACGGGTTCGCCACGAACCGGCCTGCCGTCAGGCCCGGCCGGCCCAGGTAGCCGCGGGCCAGCTGCGCGCCGGCCAAGTACAGCTCACCCGCGACACCTTGCGGCACCGGCCGCAGCGCGGCGTCGAGCACGTACACCTGGGAGTTGGCGACGGGACGGCCGATGGGAACCGGCAGCGGGCACGCGGAGAGGTCGGCGGGGAGCGGGTAGGCCGTGACCACATGGGTCTCGGCGGGGCCGTAGTGGTTGTGCAGGACCCGGTCGGCGCGGTGGCTGCCGAGGCCCCGGACCTGGGTGCCCAGCCGCATCGCCTCGCCGGCTTGCGCGATCACCCGCAGGCTCGGCAGGTCGCGCCCCTGCTCGGCGGCCGCCTCGGCGAGCGCCTCGAGCACCAGGTTGGGCGCGTAGAGCTCCTCCACCCCGTGCTCGTCGAGCCACTGGGCCAGCAGCTCCGCGCTGCGGCGCTGCCCGTCGGAGGGAACCACCAGGGTCTTGCCGAACAACAGGGCGGAGAGCATCTCCTGCGCGGAGACGTCGAAGCTGACCGCGGTGAACTGGGCCACCCGCGTGCCGGGCTGACCGCCGATGGCGCGATGGTGCCACTGGAGGAGGTTCACCAGGGCGCCGGAGGGCATGACGACGGCCTTGGGAAGACCGGTGGAACCGGACGTGTAGATGACGTACGCCGGGTGACGCGGATCGATCGCGACCGCGGGATCGGTGTCCGGGTGCCCGGGCCCTGCCTCGACGTCCCGCGAGTCGTCCAGGACCAGGGCCGGGCGCGCGTCGTCCAGCATGAACGCGACCCGGGACTCCGGGTACTCCGGGTCGATCGGAAGGTAGGCGGCACCGGTCTTCAGCACCGCCAGCACGGCGACCGCGAATCCGGCCGAACGCGGAAGCCGCAGCGCGACGATCCGCTCCGGGCCGGCTCCCCGCTGGATCAGGGCATGGGCGAGCCGGTTGGCTCGGGCGTCGAGCCCGGCGTACGTGAGTGTGGTGTCGCCGCAGATCACGGCAGGCGCGTCCGGTGTGGCCCGCACCTGGGCCGCGAACAGGCCGGGCAGGCTGGTGCCGGGGAACTCGACGGCGGTCGCGTTGCGTCCGATCAGCAGGGCATCGCGTTCGTCGGCCGTGAGGACGCCGAACGAGCTGATCGGCCGGTCGGGCTGGGCGACCGCGGCGCGCAGCAGCCGCACCCAGCGGGCGAACAGCGTCTCGACCGTCTCCTGGTCGAAGAGATCGGTGCCGAACTCGACGTATCCGTGGATCCCCGCGGGCGTGCCGGTGTCGCCACGCTCCACCAGGTGGAATCCGAGGTCGAACATGGCTGTCGGGGTGTGCACGAGATGGATCTCGGCGTGTACGCCGGGCAGGTCGAAGGTGCTGCGTGGCACGTTCTGCAGTGCGAGCATCACCTGGAACAGCGGCTGGCGGGAGAGTGAGCGGGCCGGGTTCAGGGCCTGCACCAGGTGCTCGAACGGCAGGTCCTGGTGCGCGTAGGCGCCCAGGGCCTGTTCCCGCACCCGGCCGAGCAGTTCGGCGAAGGTCGGATCGCCCGAGGTGTCGGTGCGCAGGACGAGCGTGTTGACGAAGAAGCCGACGAGGTCGTCCAGTGCCTGGTCGGTGCGGCCGGCGATGAGGCTGCCGACGGGGATGTCGGTGCCCGCGCCCATCCGGGTCAGGAGCGCGGCGAGTCCGGCCTGCAGCACCATGTACGTGCTGACGCCGCGCTCCCGGGCCAGCGCGGTGAGCCCCTGGTGGAGGTCCGCGTCGAGCTCCACCGCCAGATGGCGGCCGTCGTACGAGGTGGTGGCGGGGCGGGGCCGGTCGGTGGGCAGCGGGATCTGCTCCGGCAGCCCGGCCAGCGTCGTCGTCCAGTAGGCGGTCTGGCGGGCGGACAGGCTGCCGAGGTCGTGCGGCTCGCCCAGCAGCTCCTCCTGCCACAGCGTGTAGTCGGCGTAACTCACCGGAAGCGGCGCCCACTTCGGCTCCATGCCGTTCAGCCGTGCCGTGTATGCCGTGGACAGGTCGGTGGCCAGGGGACCCAGCGACCAGCCGTCACCGGCGATGTGATGGACCACGATCAGCAGGACGTGCTCATCCGGGCCGAGCGCGAACAGCTCGGCGCGCACCGGTGGTTCGGTGACGAGATCGAAACCGCGTCGCACGGCCTGCCCGAGCAGCTCCGGCAGTTCGGCCTCGGTGGCCCCGACGACCGGCAGCTCGGGGCGGGCCCTCGCGATGTCCAGGACCTGCTGGTAGGGAACGCCGTCGTGTTCCGGGAAGACCGTCCGCAGCGTCTCGTGCCGGGTGATGACGTCGGTGAGGGCTGCCCGCAGGGCGGCGCTGTCGAGGTCTCCGGTGAGCCGCCAGGCCAGCGGGATGTGGTGGGCGGGGCCGGCGCCCTCCAGCTGGTGCAGGAACCACAGACGCCGTTGCGCGGAGGAGAGGGGAATACGCGCGGGACGCTGCCGCGGGACCAGTGCCCGGCGCGCCTGCCCGGCCTCGCCGAGACCCGTCGACAGACCCGCCACCGTCGGGGTCTCGAACAGGGCGCGCAGCTCCAGTTCCACACCCAGCGCCGCGCGCACCCGGGCGACCAGGCGCGTCGCGAGCAGGGAATGGCCGCCCAGGTCGAAGAAGTCGTCGTCGACCGTCACCTTCGGTACGCCCAGCACCTCGGCGAACAACTCGGTGAGGACCTGCTCCCGCGACGTCCTGGGGGCCCGGCCGTCCGGAGTGGTGGTGACCTCGGGCTTCGGCAGCGCGGCGCGGTCGAGCTTGCCGCTCGCGGTCAGCGGCAGTGCGTCCAGGGTCACGAACGCGGCCGGGAACATGTACTCCGGGAGCCGGTCCCGCAGATGGGCCCGCAGCTCTTCGGGCCGTGGCGTGCGGTCCTCCGCCGGCACCAGGTAGGCGACGAGCCGGGTGTCGTCCGCCCGGTCCTGACGGGCGAGGACGGCGACCTGGCCGATGTCCGGATGGCCGGCCAGCGCGGCCTCGATCTCGCCGGGTTCGATGCGGAACCCGCGCACCTTGACCTGCTGGTCGACGCGGCCGATGTACTCCAGGTCGCCGTCGGTGCGTCGGCGTACGAGGTCGCCGGTGCGGTACATGCGGTTGCCTGCGGGGCCGTACGGGTCGGCGACGAACCGTTCGGCGGTGAGTGCTGGGCGGTTGAGGTAGCCGCGGGCCAGTCCGACGCCGGCCACGTACAGTTCGCCGGGGACGCCCGGCGGTACCGGTCGCAGGCGTTCGTCGAGCACGTACACCCGGGTGTTGGCGATGGGACGGCCGATCGACGGTGCCTGATCACGAGGGACCAGCGGCTCGCTCATCGTCGAGACCACCGTGGTCTCCGTCGGTCCGTACACGTTGATCATGCGGCGGCCGGGTGCCCACCGCCCGACCAGTTCCGCCGGACACGCCTCACCCCCCACGATCAGCGTCGACACCGACAGCGCGCCCTCCGGTACGGCCGCCAGCACCGACGGCACCAGCGTCACATGTGTCACTCCGGTGGCGGGGTCGGTCAGGGCCGTAAGCGGCGATCCGGTGTGCGGCAGCACCAGCGTGGCGCCGGTCAGCAGCGAGGTGAAGAGTTCCGACACCGACGCGTCGAAGCTGGGCGAGGCGAACTGCAGCACACGGCTGCGCGTGTCGATGGCGAACCGCTCCACCTGCGCCGCGACCATGGCGACCACGCCCGCGTGGCCGACCACGACGCCCTTGGGGCGGCCGGTCGAGCCGGAGGTGTAGATCACGTACGCGGGGTTGTCCGGGGCTACGACGGTCCGGGGGCCGGTTTTCGGCAGGGCCTCCAGCAGGGCGGCTGCCTCGGGGGAGTCCAGCACCAGGCGGTCGGGCTCCCGCGCGCCGAGCGGGCGGTCGCCGAATGCGCTGCTGGTGATCAACAACTTGGGCCGGGCGTCGCGGACCATGAACTCCAGCCGGGCGGCCGGGTATTCCGGGTCCAGCGGCAGGTAGGCGGCGCCGGCCTTGAGCACGGCGAGCACGCCGACGACCAGGTCGACGGAGCGTGGCAGCGCGAGCGCCACGATGTCCTCGGGCCCCACACCGCGGCCGGTCAGCGCATGAGCGAGCCGGTTCGCACGGGTGTTGAGCTCGGCGTACGTCAGCGTGGTGTCGCCGCACGCCAGCGCGACCGCGTGGGGGCGTGCGTGGACCTGTGCCTCGAACAGGGCCGGCAGCGCGACCGCGGGCGCCTCCACGGTGGTGCCGTCGGCGGCCGCCAACTGCCGGCGTTCGCCGGCGCTCAGGATGTCGTACTCGCTGATCAGCCGCTCGGGGTCCTCGGCCGCGGCCTCCAGCAGCCGCACCCACCGCTCGGCCGTCGACCGCACGGTCTGCGGGTCGTACAGATCTCCGGCGTACTCGATGAACCCGTCGATGCCCTCGGGGGATCCGTCCTCACCGTGGCGCTCGGACATCGAGAAGACCAGGTCGAGCTTGGAGGTGGTCGTCGTCAGCCGGACGCCGCCGACGTCCAGACCCGCCAGGGCGAGGTCGGCCCTGGGGGCGTTCTGCAGCACCAGCATGACCTGGAACAGCGGATGGTGCGCGAGCGACCGGGCCGGGTTGAGGACCTCCACCAGGTACTCGAACGGCACGTCCTGGTGGGTGTAGGCGCCGAGCGCCACATCGCGGACGCGGCCCAGCAGGCGAGCGAAGCTCGGGTCGCCGCTGGTGTCGGTGCGGAACACCAGGGTGTTGACGAAGTACCCGATCAGCTCGTCCAGCGCCTGGTCGGTCCGCCCCGCGACCAGGCTGCCGACCGGGATGTCGGTCCCCGCGCCCAGCCGGCTCAGCAGCGCCGCGAGCCCGGCCTGCAGCACCATGTACAGGCTGGTGTCGTGATCGCGTGCCAACTGGCGCAGTTTCCGGTGGAGTTCGGCGCTCAGCTCGACGGTCACGAAGCCGCCGCGGTGCGACGCGACCGCGGGGCGGGGCCGGTCGGTGGGGAGTTGGATCTGTTCGGGCAGCCCGGCCAGGTTCTCCGTCCAGTAGGCGGCCTGGCGGGCGAAGAGGCTGTCCGGGTCGGTGTGGTCCCCGAGCAGCCGATGCTGCCACAGGGTGTAGTCGGCGTACTGCACCGGCAGTGGCCCCCACTGCGGCTGCCGGCCCTGGCAGCGGGCCGCGTACGCGGCGCTCAGGTCGTGCGCCAGGGGGCCGAGGGACCAGCCGTCACCGGCGATGTGGTGGATGACGAGCAGCAGCACGTGCTCGTCGGGCCGCAGTGTGAAGAGCTCGGCGTGAAGGGGCGGTTCGGCGGCGAGATCGAACGAGTGGGTCAGCGCTTCGGCGAGGACGCCATCCAGCTCCTCCTCGGTGGTGGAGGCCGGACGCAGCCTCACGCGGGCGTCCGCCGGACTCACCACCTCCTGGTGGGGCGCGCCGTCGATCTGCGGGTACACCGTGCGCAGGCTCTCGTGCCGGGCCACCACGTCCGCCAGGGCGGCCTCCAGGGCGGTCCGGTCGAGGGGGCCCGTCAGGCGCCAGGCCATGGGGATGTTGTAGTTGCCGGTGGCGCCCTCCAGCTGGTGCAGGAACCACAGGCGCCGCTGGGCGAAGGAGAGCGGGATCCGCTCGGGGCGCTCCTGCGGGGTCAGCGCCGGCCGTGCCTCCCCCGCCTTGGCGAGGCTCGCCGCGATGCCCGCGGGGGTCGGCGCCTCGAACAGGGTGCGCAGCTCCAGCTCGACCCCGAGGGTTGCGCGGACCCGGGCCACCAGCCGGGTGGCGAGCAGGGAGTGGCCGCCCAGGTCGAAGAAGCCGTCGTCCACCCCGGCCTCGGCCACACCGAGGATCTCGGCGAACAGCTCGCACAGGATCTGCTCCTGCGGCGTGCGCGGAGTCCGGCCACCGCCCGTGGGGCCCGACTCCGGCTCGGGCAGCGCCCGGCGGTCGAGCTTGCCGTTGGTGGTCAGCGGCAGCGCGTCCAGCGGCACGAAGGCAGCGGGGATCATGTACTCCGGCAGCCGCTCCCGCAGGTGTTCACGGAGCACGGCCGACTGCGGGGCGGCGCCGGACGCGGGCACCACGTAGGCGACAAGACGGGTGTCGTCGGCGCGGTCCTGACGGGCGAGGACGGCCACCTGAGCGACGTCGGGACGGCCGGCCAACGCGGCCTCGATCTCCCCGAGTTCGATGCGGAACCCGCGCACCTTGACCTGGTCGTCGGCGCGCCCGACGAACTCCAGCGTGCCGCGGGAGCTCCAGCGGACCACGTCACCGGTGCGGTACATCCGCGCCCCCGGCGGACCGTACGGGTCGGCCACGAAGCGCCCGGCGGTGAGCCCCGGCCGGTTCAGATAGCCGCGGGCGAGACCGGGACCGGCCACGTAGAGTTCACCCGCCACACCGGGCGGCACCGGCTGCAGGTGGGCGTCGAGCACATAGGTGCGCAGGTCCGGCATGGCGGTGCCGATGTCGCCTGCGCCCCCGGTCACGGCGCTGTGCCGGTCGAGGGCGGCGTAGGTGACGTGCACGGTCGTCTCGGTGATGCCGTACATGTTCACCAGGACCGGGGCATCGTCCTGGTGGCGCCGGTACCAGTCGGCGAGCCGGGCCGGCTCGAGCGCCTCGCCCCCGAAGATCACGGTGCGCAGGGCAAGCGCACCGCCGGTCCGCGGGTCGTCCTGATCGGCCCGCATCAGCTGGTAGAACGCGGATGGCGTCTGGTTGAGCACGGTGACGCCTTCGTCGGCGAGCAGCCGCAGGAAGCGGTCCGGGGAGCGGCTGACGTCGTGCTGTACGACGACGAGCCGCCCACCGTGCAGCAGCGGGCCCCACAGTTCCCACACCGAGAAGTCGAAGGCGTACGAGTGGAAGAGCGTCCACACGTCATCGGCACCGAAACCGAACCAGTGCCGGGTGGCGGCGAACAGGCGCACCACGTTCCGGTGGGGGATGACGGCGCCCTTCGGCCTGCCGGTGGAGCCGGAGGTGTAGATGACGTACGCGGGGTTGTCCGGTGCGACGGCGGTACGGGGATCGGTGTCCGGGGCCGCGTCGAGGCTCGCGAGAACGGCCGGGTCGTCGAGCAGGAGCCGTTCGGCCGGTTCGTCACAGCCGGTCAGCCCGGCGGCGGCCGGGCCGGTGGTGAGCAGGAGGGCGGGCCGTGCGTCACGCAGCATGAAGGTGATCCTGGCGGCCGGGTACTCCGGGTCCACCGGGACGTAGGCCGCGCCCGCCTTGAGGACCGCGAGGACCGCCACCACCAGCTCAGCCGAGCGCGGCAGGGCCAGCGCCACCAGCTGCTCAGGTCCGGCGCCCCGGGCGATCAGCAGATGGGCGAGACGGTTGGCTCGTGCGTTCAGCTCGCGGTAGGTGAGCGAGGTCTCGCCGGACACCACGGCGACCGCGTCCGGGGTGGCCCGGGCCTGCTCCTCGTAGAGCGCGGTGATGGTGGTCGGTGCGACGGTGTCCGGTGCGGTGTCCGGCGCGGCGAGCAGGCTTCGGCGTTCCTCCGGCGCCAGCACGTCGATGCGGCCGATGGGCTGGTCCGGGTCGGCGATCGCGGCCCGCAGCAGCCTCACCCAGCGTTCGACGACGACCTCCACGGTGGCCGCGTCGAACAGGTCGGTGCTGTACTCCACGAAGCCGGCGAGCCCGTCCGCGGCGCCGTCGGCGGTGTGCCGCTCGGACAGGTTGACGGTGAGGTCGTACTTGGCGGTGCCGGTGTGCACCAGTTCGCCCTCGACGTGCAGTCCCGGCAGGTCGTAGGCGTCCTGAGGGGTGTTCTGCAGCGCCAGCATGATCTGGAACAGTGGATGGTGCGCCAGCGAACGGGCGGGGTTGACCGCCTCCACCGTGTGCTCGAAGGGCAGGTCCTGGTGGGCGTACGCGGCCAGGGCGTTCTTCCGGACCCGTGCGAGCAGTTCGGTGAAGGACGGGTCGCCGGACAGGTCCGTACGCAGCACCAGGGTGTTGACGAAGAGGCCGATCAGGTCGTCCGCGGCCTCGTCGGTGCGGCCTGCGACGGGAGTGCCGATGGCGATGTCCGTACCGGCGCCGAGCTTGCCGAGCAGGGCGGCCAGACCCGCCTGGAGCACCATGAAGGTGCTGGTCGTGCTGGTGCGCGCCAACTCCCGCAAGGCGGCGTGGAGTTCCGCGTCCAGGCGCAACGGCAGGTGGGCGCCGCGGTACGACATCCTCGCGGGTCGGGGCCGGTCGACGGGCAGTTCGGTCCGGTCCGGCAGGCCGGCCAGGTTCTCCTTCCAGTGGGCGAGCTGCCGGGCGCTCAGGCTGCCGGGGTCCGACTCGTCGCCGAGCAGTTCACGCTGCCACAGGCAGTAGTCGGCGTAACTCACGGGCAGCGGTGCCCAGTCCGGTGCCTCGCCTCGGAGCCGTGCGGTGTAGGCGGTGGTCAGGTCGCGCGCGAGCGCCCCCATCGACCAGCCGTCGCCGGCGATGTGGTGGACCACGACGAACAGTACGTGCTCCCGCGGGCCCAGTACGAAGAGCTCCGCCCGTACCGGAGGCTCGGCCGCGAGGTCGAAGGCGTACCGTGCCGCGTCCGCCAGCCGGTTCGGCAACTCGGCATCGGTGGTGGCGGTGACCGGTAGCCGTAGCGGCACCTGCCCGGGGTCCAGGACGTGCTGGTGGGGGACGCCGTGAGTGTCCGGGAAGACCGTGCGCAGGCTCTCGTGGCGGGTCACGACGTCCGCGAGAGCGGCTTCCAGGGCGCCCCGGTCCAGGGATCCCTGCATGCGCAACGCCAGCGGGATGTTGAAGGTGGCGCCGCCGCCCTCCATCCGGTGCAGGAACCACAAGCGGTGCTGCGCGAACGACAGGGGTACCACGTCGGGCCGGCTGCCGGCGGTCAGCGGGGGCCGCCGCAGACCCGCACCGTCGAGTGCGGCGGCCAACCGTTCGACGGTGGTTGCGTCGAACAGGTCGCCGAGGCCGAGTTCGGCATCGAGGACGGACCGGACACGGGCGATCAGCCGCATGGCGAGCAGGGAGTGCCCGCCGAGGTCGAAGAAGCTGTCGTCGACGCCGACGGCGGGCAGCCCCAGAACCTCGGCGAAGAGCCGGCACAGCAGTTGCTCCCGGAGTGTGCGCGGCTTTCTGCCGGGTGCGGCCACCGGAGCATGCGGGGCGGGCAGGGCCCGGCGGTCGAGCTTGCCGCCCGCGGTCAGCGGAAGCCGGTCCAGGACCGCGAAGGCCGCCGGAACCATGTGATCGGGCAGCCGCTCCCGCAGAAACGTTCGCACCCGGTCCACCTGGACACCTTCGGCGGCGGGCACGACATAGGCCGCCAAGGACGTCTCGTCGGACTGGTCCCGCACGACCACGACGGCCGCCTGCGCCACATCGGGGTGCTCGACGAGCGTGGCCTCGATCTCGCCCGGTTCGATGCGGAAACCCCGGACCTTGACCTGGTCGTCGGCGCGACCGGTGAACTCGAGGTCACCGTCCTGGTTCCACCGCACGATGTCCCCGGTGCGGTACATCCGCGCCCCGGCCGGGCCGAAGGGGTCGGCGACGAACCGTTCGGCGGTCAGCCCGGGCCGGTGGAGATAGCCACGCGCCACCCCGGCCCCGGCGATGTACAACTCGCCCGGGCTGCCGGGCGGAACGGGCTGGAGTCCGCTGTCGAGCACATACGCCCGGGTGTTGCCGATGGGGCGGCCGATGACGGGGGCGGGGGAGGAGCCGATCCGGGCGGTGACCGCGTCGACCGTGCATTCGGTCGGGCCGTAGAAGTTGAAGGCGGCCACGCCCTCGACCGAGCCCAGGTCGTCCCAGAGTCGCTCCGGTACGGCCTCACCACCGGCGACGACCACGGAGGGACGCCATCGGCCGGCGTCGAGCAGGCCGTGGGAGAGCAGGATCCGCCAGTACGACGGTGTGGCGTTGACCAGATCCAGGCGGTGGCGGACGAGGTAGTCGGCGAAGGCGTCGGGGTCGGCCCATGTCCGCTGGTCCACGACATGCAGCTCATGACCGGCGAAGAGGCACGACAACTGGTCCCAGGCCGCGTCGAACGACACCGACGTGGTCAGCGCCACCCGCATCCGCCGCGCGGACGCGGCGGTGAACAGGGTCCACCGCTGGTGGTGGAAGAGGTTGACCAGGCCCCCACAGGTGGCCACAACCCCCTTGGGCCGGCCGGTGGAACCGGACGTGTAGACGACGTAGGCCGGGTGCTGCGGATCGACGGGGACCGCCGGGCGGGTGTGCGGGTAGGTGTCCACCATGTCGGCGGTGTCCGGGTGGTCCAGGACCACACGTCCGACGGGCGATGTGCCGGTGAGCCTCTCGGCCGTGCCGGTGTCGGTGATCAGCAGCGCGGGCCGGGCGTCGTCGAGCGTGGCGGCGATACGGGCCGCCGGGTACTCGGGGTCGAGTGGCAGGCAGGCGGCACCGGACTTGAGCACGGCGAGGATCGCCACCACCAGCTCCGCGGAGCGCGGCAGGGCCAGCGCCACCAGCCGCTCGGGTGCCGCGCCGCGGGCGATCAGCAGATGGGCGAGCCGGTTGGCCCGGGCGTCCAGTTCGGCGTAGGTCAAGGCGGAGTCGGCGGCCACCACGGCCACCGCGTCCGGCGAGTCCTTCACCTGCTCCTCGAAGAGCTCGGCCGGACCGGTGCGCGGTACTTCGGCATGCCTGCCGTCGCGGTCGGCCGGCACCTCGCGACGTTCCCGGCGCGACAGCAGGTCGATCCCGCCGACGCTCTGCTCGGGGTCACCCTGTGCGATCCGCTCCAGCAGTCTGCCGAGGCGCTCACCGTGGCGGGCGAATTCAGTCTCGTCGTGCGCGTCGGCGGCGGCGTGGAGCTTGATCCGTGGTCCCGAGCCGTCCCGTCGGTCCACACCCCAGAGCGCCAGGTCGCTGGTGGTCCCCTCGGCGACGTTGTGGGCCGTGACGCGGTGTCCGGCGAACGTGATGTCGTAGGGGAAGGACATGATGTTGACGACCGGGGAGAAGGCCGTGCTGATACTGCCGGGCAGGGCGAGCTCGCGGTGCACGTCCTCGGCACGGTAACGCTGGTGCTCCCGTGCGGCGCTGACCTCCTGCGTGGTCTGGTTCACCAGTTCCGACCAGCGCATTCCCGGGCGCACCGTGAGGCGCAGCGGTACGAGATTGGAGGCCGTTCCCGGTGTCGCCGCAAGCGTGGGGTCGGCGGGCGGGCGGCCGGTGACGGCGAGCCCGAGGACGATGTCCCGCACGCCGGTGAGCCGGTGCGTGTAGAGGGCGGTCGCGGCGATGAGCACGCGGGACCATCGGGTGCCGGCCTTGCCGGCCGCGCTGCGCAGTGCCTCCCCGACCGGTGCGGTGTCCAGTTCGGTCCTGCGCACGGCCGCGGAACCGCCGCGTGCGGCGCGCGTCGACAACCGCACGGCCTCCGGGCGGTCCGCGAGCCGCCCCAGCCAGTACGCGCGGTCCGCGGCGAACTTCTCGGACAGGCGGTAGGCGGTGTCGCTCGCCACCAGTTCGTCCAGCGAGGCGAACGCGGTGGGTGTCGCGCTCCGGCCGTCGGCCAGGAGTGTGTACGTCTCGGCGAGGCGCCGCGCGACGAGCGAGTAGCCGTACCCGTCCATCACGAGGTGGTGGTAGCCCTGGTACCAGAGGAAGCGGTCGGGCGCGAGCCTGAACAGGGCGTAGCTGAACAGGGGATCACGGGTGAGGTCCAGCGGGCGGGCGCGGTCGGCCGCGATCCAGGCGAGCGCCGCCGTGCGGGGGGAGGTCTCCTGGCTGACGTCGATGTGGGGCAGCCGCCAGTGCGTCGTCGCGCGCAGGACCTGCGTCGGGCTGCCCGCGTTGTCGGCGAACCGTACATGCAGGGCGTCGACCTCGTCGACGACCTGGCGCAGGGCGGCCTCGAAGAGAGCGCCGTCGACCGGCCCGTGGATCTCCAGGTACTCGCCGATCCGGTAGGCGGGGATCACCCCGTTCGATGCCTGTTCGGCGAGCCAGAGCTCGCGCTGCGCCGCTGTGAGCGGGAGGGCGGCACCGTCGCGACGGGACATGGGGGTACCTCCAGGGGTGTTTCGGAGATGGCTGATGCCGCCGGCGTCACTGCCGGCCGACCAAGCGGTCAGGGGGCGCCCACGGACGGGCGCCCGTGACCTCGACTGATCGGCGGGAGTCTTATGCGACCTTCTCGCCGGCCTGAAGGTTCCACAGGGAGGCGTAGAGCCCGTCACGCGCGAGCAGGTCGTCGTGGGTGCCCTGCTCCGCGATGACTCCGCCCTTGTCCATGACATAGATCCGGTCGGCGTGCCGGATGGTGGAGAGGCGGTGCGCGATGATCACCAGGGTCCGATCCTTCGCGAAGCCCCGCAGGGTTCGCTGGATGGCCGCTTCGGTCTCGTTGTCGACGGCCGAGGTGGCCTCGTCGAGGATGACGACGGGTGCGTCCTTCAGCATCGCCCGTGCCAGTGCGATGCGCTGTTTCTGGCCGCCGGAGAGGGCGGCGCCGCGCTCTCCGATCAGCGTGTCGTATCCGTCCGGCAGTGCCTCGATGAAGCCGTGCGCTTCCGCCATGCGGGCCGCGCGCACCACACCGGCGTCGTCGGCCTCGAAGCTGCCGTACCGGATGTTCTCGGCGATGGTTCCGTCGAACAGGAAGGGGTCCTGTGCCACGAACCCGACCTGCTTGCGCAGATCGTGCCGTGGCAGCCGGCGGATGTCCTGCCCGTCGAGCAGGACGTGACCGAACTCCGCGTCCTGGAAACGCATGAGCAGCTTGGCGATCGTCGTCTTCCCCGCGCCGGTGGCCCCCACGATGCCGGTGACCTGGCCCGGGGCGATGGACAGGGACAGGTTGTCCAGGGCCGGTGGCCGGCCGGGATAGGAGAAGCTGACGTTCTCCAGGGCGATCGCGCCCTTGACGTTCCGGTCGTCTAGCGTCAGGTCGTGGCCGTCCGGTTCGACGGGGAGGCTCCGCAGGCGCTGGACCCGGTCGTGTGCCGCCAGGGTGCGCTGGTACTGGTCGACGATGCCACTGAGCCTGGTCAGACGCAGCAGAACCTGTTGGGGCAGGCCGATGAGCGGGCTGAACACCTCGAAGGGCAGGGAGCCGTTGAGTACCGAGCGGCCGCCGAGCAGCATCGTGCCCGCCATGGAGGCCGTGGTGCAGACGCGGATGGTCTCGGCGTGCCGGGCCGTGCTCCGGTCGGTGCGGTGGTCGCTCTCCCGGCACCGGTCGCCGAGCCGGTCGATGCGCTCGGCCTCGTACTCCTCGGCGCAGAAGCTCTTGACGGTGGCGCCGGCCTCCAGGGTGTTGACCAGCTGGCTGTGCAGCCGGGCCTTGTCCTCGCTGGAGACGGCGTAGTCGGCGGCGACCCGGTCCTGGTAGTGGAACGACAGCCAGGCCACCAACGGCATCGGCAGGAACGCGACCCAGGCGATCTGCGGCGCCAGGAGAAGGAAGGCGGGCACCAGGACGAGGAAACTGGTGGCGAGCTGCACCACATCGTTGGCCGAGGTGGCGAAGAAGTTGCCCATCTGGCTGATGTCTTCGGTGAGCACCCCGGCGATCCGGCTGGTCCGCTCGCCTTCCAGATGCCGCAGTTCCAGCTTCTGCACATGTGCGTACGTCTCGTTGCGCCAGTCGTGCTGAACGGCCTGACCGAGCTTGCGCCACTTAAGGGTGGCGGCGTACGACAGGCCGGCCGCGGCCGCGCAGGCCACGGCGGCCCCGCAGGCCAGGAACCACAACTGTGCGGAAGCGCCGGTCACTCCGAGACCGACGAGCGGGGCGCACTCTCCCTTGATGAGCACCAGGGCGATCCAGCCCAGGAAGGCGCCGAGCGCCATCTCGGTGCCCTGGCAGAGCGCGGACAAGGACGACGCCACGCACAGCTTCCCTTTGTGCGGCCCGACGATGCGCAGCACGGTGTGCTCCGACGGCTCGTCCGGCCGGGACTCGCCCTGGTCGGCCAGGCCCTTCTGCCAGGCCCGCCGTACGACGACCGCCGTGGCCGCCGTCACTGCGCCGAGCGCCAGTACGGCCTTGCGCAGCCTCCCGCGGCCGAGCGTGACGATTCCTACGGCACCGCCGGCGACGGTGAGGGCGGGACGCAGCACGCCGGCCCGGCCTTCCGTCGCCGAGGGCGCCTCGCGGGGCGCTGCCACGTCCGAGGAGCGCGGGACGGCACAGGCGACGCCTTTCGACAAGGCGTCGACGGCTTTTCTCAGCAGGCCCCCGATATCCGTGACGGTGAGGGTGGAGTCATGAAGAACGAGCACCCCACCGGTCACAGGATTGGCGCGCGCCCCCCTGACCCCCGGCGTACGCCGGAGCACGCCCTCCAGAATTTCCGCGACCTTGGGCCGCCTGAGCACCGCAGGGACGTCCCAACGCTGCCGACCCGGAACGACAGACCTTGCGTGTACGTTCGAGAAGTTGGGCCGACCTGCGGCTGCTGCGCCCACCAAAGATGTCATGTAGAACAATCACCTGTTCTCGGAGGGCGCGTCCCGGAACGGGCGGGCGTAGCCCTTACGGGGAAATTGGACGACTCGACGACTCGACGACCGCGATGTGCGGTCTCAGTTCAGCTTGGCGGCGGCCGGACCGTTGCCGCGCGATTTGCCACCGGCCTTGCTTTCCGCGCTGCCGGACTGTGCTGCCGGCGCGATGGCCGGCCCGGGCGGGCTCACGGTGTCGCCCTGCGGGGCGCTGGTGTGGGTGTTGTGCTCGGTTCCGTGCGCCATCTGGGCGGCGAGCATTTCGGCGGTCGCCTCGGCCGCGAGATCCTGGATTCCCTCGCTGGCTTCGTGGACGGCCCTCTTGACCTCCACGCCCAGTCCCACCGACGTTTTGACGACCCCTCGCATGAGTGGTTTGCCGAGCCTTTTGACGAGGGCTGCGGTGATCAGGCCGATAAGGAAAGGAGGAACTACAGGGGGCATGGGAAGACGTCCTTCTCTTCTGCTGGGAGAACGAAGATTGAGGAAGCGGCGGGAGGTGAACAGGAAATGTGATGAAACCACCATCCGACCCTGTGGGATCTTCGGTACCTGTGCCGTGCCCGGAATCCATACACCTTGCGTATGTGTTCCATATCGCGGAACCGACATCCCATCACGCAGAGCGTATCCGAGGCCGAGCAGGTAGATCCAAATTCCACTGGCGCTCTTCACCCAATCGAGCGGAACCCCTTTTCGGAACGGCCTGTCAAGCCATGCGGCGGCCGGAATGAACCGGACGTCAGCCCAGTTCTCGCACCACCCGCCGGCGCAGGACGGGAAACGGCAGCGCACCGCCGCCCAGCACGGCCTCGTGGAAGTCGCGCACGTCGAACTCCGCGCCCGCGCGGCGCTCACACGCCGTCCGCAGATCCCTGAACTCCGCGTAGCCCGCCCGGTACGACAGTGCCTGTCCCGGGAGATCGGTCGCGTAGCGCAGCAACTCAGTCGCGATCTGCCCGTCGGACTCGGCGGCCGCGTGGGCACGCATGAAGGCGCGCGCCTGCTCCGTGGTCATCGTTCCGAGGTTGAGCCCGGTGTCGACGACGAGGCGCTGCGCGGTGAACCGTTCGTGAGCCAGGCGCCCGTACGCGTCCCACGGGTCGTCGTACAGGCCCATCTCCCAGCCGAGCCCTGCCGCGTACTCCGCCCAGCCCTCCTCGAACCCGCTGAAGGCCTCCAGTTCGCGCCGCAGGTCGGGCAGGGCGGCGTTCTCGGACTGGCGGGCGAGGTGGAAGTGGTGGCCCGGCGCCAGCTCGTGGTAGATCAGCGCGGCCGCGCCGAGCAGCGAGCGGTGCGCCAGGTCCGAGGCGTTGTAGCGGTAGCACCCCACCGGTCGCGCGGCGGTGGGCGGGTCGTAGTAGCCGAAGGTCATGGACGCCTCCAGCGCCGGGTCGAGGCGGGCCACGCCGTAGGGGGCGTGCGGCAGGGTGGCGAACCAGCGCGGCAGCAACGGTGTGAGGCGGTCGAGGTGCCCGCGGTAGCGGGCCTCGACCTCCTTCGGGGTCGCCGCGTACAGGCGAGGCTCGGTCGCGAGCCGCTCGTGGAATTCCGCCTCCGTTCCCGTGAAGCCGAGTGCGCTTCGCGCGTCCCGCATCCGTTCGGTGAGTTCGTGGCAGTGCTCCCGGCCGAGTTCATGGAGGCGTTCGGGTGGTGTCTCGCCGGATGTGTACGTGCGGACGAAGGCGCGGTACGCCTCCTCGCCGCCCGTGTACTGGGACCACCCGACGGACTGCGGCGCGCGCCGCAGATAGTCCGGATCGCTGATGACGGCGAGGAGGCGGTCGAACGCCGGTTTGAGCTCGGTGGCCACGACTCGTTCCACCCCGTCGTGCAGACGGCCCCGGCTCGCCGCGTCGAGCCGGGTGAGCCGCTCGGCGTCCGCCTCGGCGTACCGTGCCGCCGATGCCCGCAGACGGGTGAGGGTCGTGCGGACCCCGGGCAGGGCCGGGGCCGGGACGAAGAAGCCGCGTGCCGCTTGCCCGGCGGCCTTGTCGCCGACCGTCGCGACATGGCGGGCGAGGTCCCGTACGAGGGACACATAGCGGTCCGCGTCGGCCCGGGACTCGAAGAGGAACGGGCGGAAGACCGTGTCACCGTACTGCTGCAGGCGGAAGAGCTGGTACGGCGTCGCCGTGGGGGTGAGCCAGTGGAACCGCCCCGCCTGCGCTTCCTGTTCGGCCAGAGCCTCCAGGAAGCCCGCGCTGTCGGCGGCGGGGCCGGCCGGCTCCGTGCGCTTCGACGTGCGCAGCCGGTCCAGCACCCCTGCCGCGAATGCGGCGCGCTCGTCGGCCTCCGCTGCCGACACCCCCGGCAGCGACTCGACGGGCAGCCCGCGTCGCGTCCGCAGCGACGGCTCGCGTGAGAGCAGGAACTCCCAGTAGGAGGCCGCGAGACGGTCGACCTCCTTGGCCGTCGAGCCGTCCGCTGAGTCCGGAATGTGAGTCGTCATGGCGCCAGTGTGCGCCGAGCTGACGCCCCGTCACCGTCATCGGTGGGCGCGCCGCGTGGCGGGCGGCCTCACTCGGACGGGGGAAATGGGCCGCCGTATGCGCAGGCAGCCCGGGAACGCCGGTCCGGCGCCGTGATCGCGATGGCACGATGAACACCATGCACCGCCGAACCGTCTCGAATCCCGGGGCCCGGTCGGCAGTGGCGTCGGCTGCCGTCGCGTCAGCCGTGCTGGCGGGTTGCGTCGGCAACGGCGACGTGTCATCGACGCGCACTCCTGTCGTCGAGCGAGGCACGGTGACGATCGCCACCGCCTCCGAGACCCCGAGCTTCGACCCGTACTCGCAGTTCGGTACCGCCCTGGCTCCGTATGCCTACGACTCACTGGTCAACGTGGCACCGGACGGCCGGGTGGTGTCCGGTCTGGCCGAGAAATGGCAGGCCGGTGCCACCTCGGCGAGCTTCGTCCTGCGCAAGGGCGTGACCTGCTCCGACGGCACGGCCCTCACGGCTTCCGGTGTGGCACGCTCGCTGAGATACGCGAGCGATCCCCGGAACCGGCTGATCGGCGCCCGGGCAGCGCTGCCCGGTGTGCCCTTCACCGCGTCGGCGGACGACGCCGCGGGAAGCGTGTCGGTGCGGATGACGTCGCCGTACAGCTTCATCGTGCGGACGATCGGCCTGCTGCCCGTCGTCTGCCCCGCCGGGCTGGCGGGTCCCGGCGTACTCGACAGGAGGACGGAGGGCACCGGGCCGTACGTGTTGAGCGGGTACACCTCGGGCGGCCCGTACGTCTTCACGCTGCGCAAGGGGTACGCATGGGGGCCGGGCGGCACGGCCAACGCCACTCCCGGCCAGCCCGCGAGGATCGTGGTGACGGTGGTTCCCCAGGAGTCCACCGCGGCCAACCTGCTGCTCACGGGCGGCGTGAACATCGCCACGGTGACCGGACCGGACCGCGCGCGGCTGGCCGGACACGGCCTGGCCACCGCCGAGGTGCCGACCGTGGTGGGGCTGAGCTTCTTCAACGAACGCTCCGGCCGCCCCTTGAACGACCCGGTGCTGCGCCGGGCGCTTGTCGGCGCCCTGGACCGCAAGGGCCTCGCCAACGTGGCGATCGGCGGCGACGGAAAGCCCGCCGGCCATCTGACCGCCGCGGACTCCGTCTGCCACGCCGACGTGGCCGCCACGAACCTGCCCTCGGGCAGCGCCGTAGGCGCCCTACGGGCCGCGGGCTGGACGAAGGGGGCACGGGGCCGGCTGGTCAAGCACGGCAGGCCGCTGCGTCTGCGACTGCTCAGCAGCGGCGACTTCGGTTCCACACTTCCGTCGGTCGCGGAACTGATGGCCGTGACCTGGCGGGAGCTCGGTGCGGATGTCGAGCTCGTCACCGAGAGCCGCAACGCGGTGGTGCAGGCCATGTACCAGAGCGGAGACTTCGACGTCGTGGTCGGCAGCTCGCCGGGGCCGCAGCTGCCCGTGCAGCTCGTCCCGTACTTCTCCGGCCCGCCGCCGTCGCGGGGGCTGAATTTCGCGCACGTCGCCAACCCGGAGTACGACGGCTTCGCCGCCCTCGCGATGCGCTCGCCGGGCGCGGCCAGTTGCGCGGACTGGAACCGGGCCGCCGCCGCACTGTTCCGCTCGGCCGACGCGCTGCCCGTCGCGGACGGCACGAGCACGGTCTACGGACACCGGACGACGTTCGCCGTCGCTCCCGGCGGCCGGATCGTCCCGACCAGCATCCGCCTGCACGTATAGCAGCGGCGAACGCCCGGTGTGGCCGCACCGTCACCGAGTCGAGGAGGTTCCCCCATGGCGACCATGTCCGCACGGCTCGGTGCCCTGGCCCGGCACCACCCGTGGGTGGTGTTCTGCTGCCGGCGTTCGGCCCGGCTGACCGTCTCCCTCCTCCTGGTCGTCACCGGTTCCTTCGCGATGATCCGGCTGATCCCGGGAGACCCCGTCCGGGCCGCACTGGGCGTGGACGCCGCGCCGGACCTCGTGGCGGCGAAGAGGCGCGAACTCGGCCTGGATCATGACATGTTGACGCAGTACCGGCAGTACCTGCGCCACCTGGCGCACGGGGACCTCGGGGTGTCGCTGGTGACCGGCGAGCCGGTGGCCGACCTGGTCGGGGCACGCCTTCCCGCGACGCTGCTGCTCGCCGTCCTGGCGTTCGCCTGCGTACTCGTCGTCGCTCTCCCCGGCGGTCTGATCGCCGCCGTGTTGACCCGCGGCGGCCGGCGGCCCCGGACGGAACTGGCGTTCACCACCGTTACATCCGTCGCGGCCGGCATGCCGGACTTCGTCCTCGCGGCGGGCCTGACCGCGGGGCTGGCAGTCGCCCTGCGGCTCTTTCCGGTCGCCGGCGACCTCGGTCCCCAGTCCTATGTGCTGCCCGTGCTCGCGCTGGCGCTCGCTCCGACCGCGGTCCTCCTGCGGATCGTGCGCGTGGAGACACTCAAGGTCCTCGACGAGGACTATCTGCGCGCCGCCCGCGCGAAGCGGCTGCCCGCCGTCCCGCTCCATCTGCGCCACGTGGCGCCGAACACGCTGACCGCCTCGCTGACGGTCGCCGGGAACCTGCTGCCCGCCCTGATCGCCGGTACCGTGCTGGTCGAGAAGGTGTTCGCGTGGCCGGGCATCGGGTCGGCGATGGCACAGTCCGTGGCCGCGCAGGACTACGCGGTCGTGGAGGCGACGGTTCTCGTGCTGGGCGCGGCCGTGCTCGCGGTGAACTTCCTGGTCGATCTGGCCCTCGCGCTGCTCGACCCCCGATCGGCCATCCGGAAGACGTGATCCCATGGTGTCCTCACCTTTCCTGCCCGCGCCGCGCGCCGCTGGGCGCCGGTCTCGTCCGGCCCGGTCGGGCTGGGCTTCACCCATGGGCGTGATCACCCTGGCGATGCTCGGATCGCTCGCCGTTCTGGCCCTGGTGGGACCCGCGCTCTGGGGGCGGGCGGCCGACCGCCCCAACCCGTCGGCGGTGCTCCAGGGGCCCACCGCTGACCACCTTCTGGGCACGGACCATCTCGGACGCGACCTGCTCGCCCGGCTGCTCGTGGCGACGGGGCTCTCCTTGCTGCTCGCACTCGCGGCGACGCTGCTCGGGGCGACGGCCGGGATCACCCTCGGCGCGCTCACGGCCGTCGTGGGTGCGCGCACCCGCCGGATGCTGGGGGCCCTGATCAACCTCCTGCTGGCCTTCCCCGGACTTCTCGTCGCGATGTTCTTCGCGGTCCTCTTCGGCGCGGGCGCGGGTGGTGCGGTGTTCGCACTCGCGGTCGCCTACGCGCCGGGCTTCGCCCGGATCGCCCAGACCCTCGCCGCCAAAGTCGCCGACACCGACTTCATGGCGGCGGCGCGCGTGCTGGGACTGCGCCGCCACCGGCTCCTCCTGCGCCATGTCCTGCCCCACATCGCTGAGCCGCTGATGCTCAACACCACAGTCGCGGCGGGCTCGACACTCGTGGCCATGTCGGGCCTGAGCTTCCTCGGACTGGGCGTCCAACCGCCCTCCTACGACTGGGGGCTCCTGCTCAGCCAGGGGCTGGACCGCATCTACTCCGAACCCCTGCCCGCCGTGGCACCCGGTATCGCCATCGTCTACGCCGGCGTCGCCTTCCAACTGCTCGGCGAGATGCTGGCCAAAGCCGCCGCACGACGCACAGGCCCACGGCGGACGGCGGAGCCCGCGGCGCGCCCGGCCCGCGTCAACCGCCCGGCATCCGTCGACCTTGTGCTGGAGGTGGAGGATCTGCGCGTCGCCATTCCCACCGCGGCCGGAGTGGTCCGGCCCGTCCGCGGTGTCACCCTCGACCTGCGGCGCGGCGAGATCGTAGGGCTGGTCGGCGAGTCCGGCTCCGGCAAGTCACTCACGGCGCTCGCCGTCGCCGACCTGTTGCCGGACGACGCCGAGTCCACCTGGCGGACGCACCGCTTCCTCGGCGCGGACGTCACGTCACTGACGCGCAAGGAGCGGCGCGGACAACTCGCGACCGGAATGGCGGTGATCTTCCAGAACCCGGCGTCGGCCTTCAACCCGTCGCTCCGCATCCAAACGCAGATGACGGAGGCCGTGCGCGCACACCGCGACACGCCTCGCGACCAGGCCGTCGAGCAGGCCCTGACCGAGCTTCAGCGGGTCGCTCTCCCCGCCGGGCGCCGGTTGCTGCGGTCACGGCCCTTCCAGCTCTCCGGCGGTCAGCGCCAGCGAGTGGCGATCGCGACCGCTTCCATGATGCGGCCCGACCTCGTCATCGCGGATGAGCCGACGACAGCCCTCGACGTCACCGTGCAGCGGCAGATCGTGGACCTGCTCAGCCGTGTCCGGCACGACAACGGCACCACGATCCTCTTCATCAGCCACGACATCGCCCTGGTGGCCCACACCTGCGACCGGGTCCTGGTCATGTACGCGGGAACCGTCGTCGAGAGCCTCCCGGCCCACGCACTGGCGACCGGAACACGGCACCCCTACACGCGGGCGCTCGTCGAATCCGTACCGGACATGACCACGGACCGCGGCCGCCCCCTGCGCACGATCGAGGGAAGCCCACCCGATCCGTACGGCGACACCTCGGGTTGCCCGTTCTACGACCGCTGCGCGCACCGGCAGGACCGGTGCGCCGAGGAGGCTCCCGTGCTGTCCCCTCTAGGCCCCGGCCACGAGGTCGCCTGCTGGCACCCGCTGCCCCGGCCGCTGTCCTGCGGACAGCGGGAGACCGAGGAGGCGGAGAAGTGAGCGCGGGACTGGAGTTGTACGACGTCACCGTTCGCCACCAGGGGACTCTCGGTGCCGTCACCGCGGTGGACGGCGTGTCACTGGAGGTTCCCGATGGCACGACAGTCGGTCTGGTCGGCGAGTCCGGCTCGGGGAAATCCAGTCTGGCCCGTGCCGTCGTGGGGCTGGCCGACTCCTGCTCCGGGCAGATCACCGTCGGCGGGCGGCAGTTCGGCGGGCGTGGCGCAGCCGCCCGGCGCCGGCTGGGGCAGCGGGTGCAACTCGTGTTCCAGGACCCGGACACCGCACTCGACCCACGCATGACGGTCCGCCAGACGCTGTCCGAAGCGACCGGTGCCTTCGTCCGTCTCGGCCGCCGCGATCGCGAACAGCGCATCGGAGCACTGCTCGAACTGGTCGGTCTCGACGCCCCGTGCGCCGACCGTCTGCCGGCGCAGCTCTCAGGCGGGCAGCGCCAACGCGTGGCCGTCGCTCGCGCGCTCGCCGTCGATCCGGCCGTCCTGATCGCCGACGAGGTCACCTCCGCCCTCGACGTGTCCGTCCGCGCGGCGCTCCTCACCATGCTCCGCGATCTGCAGCGGCGCATGGGCTTCGCGATGCTGTTCATCAGTCATGACCTCGCCGCTGTCCGCTCCGTGTCGGACGTCGTCGCGGTGATGTACCTCGGCCGAGTCGTCGAGGTCGCCCCGACCGAGGACCTGCTGCGCAGCCCCCGGCACCCCTACACCCGGATGCTGCTGGCCTCCGTGCCGGACCTGCGGGCCGTGGGCCGGCCGGCCGAGGAACCGCTCCTCGCCTGGGAGGTACCCGACCCCGCGGCGCCGCCTTCCGGGTGCCGCTTCCATCCGCGCTGTCCCGTCGGGCCGAACAGGCGTCCCGAACGCGGCATCTGCGTGACGCTGGATCCCCAGGCGGATGCGGCCGGCCGTCCCCACCGCGCGGCGTGTCACTTCCCGACGGCCGCCGAGGACCGCCCGCCGCACGCCAGGAACGCGCACCCGGACGGGAGCGGTGACCGGGCACCCAGGATCACCGGGGAGCTGCCGTCATGACGATCAGGGAGCCGGACAGGGTTCCGTCCGGCGCGGACGCGGTCGTCGTAGGGGCCGGCGTGATCGGTGCCGCGGTGGCTCTGGAGCTGGCGCGCGCCGGCCGACGGGTCGTGGTCGTCGACAAGTCCGGCGGCGCCGGCCATGGATCCACCAGCGCCTCGAGCGCGATCATCCGTTTCAATTTCTCGACCTGGGAGGGCGTCGCCGTCGCATGGGAGGCGCACTACTGCTGGGCACGGTGGGCGGACCACCTCGGCACCTCCCGCGGCCCCGCCCTGGCGGGCTTCCGGCGGACCGGAGCGGTCCTGCTCGACGCGCCGGACTCCGGAACGTCCGACGCCGTCGCGTTGTTCGAGCGCGTCGGCGTGCCCTACGAACGCTGGGATGCCGCCACGTTGAGCAGCCGGATCCCCGGCATCGACACGGGACGCCACTGGCCCCCCAAACCCCTCCACGACGACGCCTTCTTCGCCGGGCCTCAGGGAGAGCTCGGCGCACTGTTCACACCCGACGCGGGCTTCGTCGACGATCCGCGGCTCGCGGCTCAGAACCTCGCGGACGCGGCGATCGGCAGGGGAGCGCGCTTCCTCTTCCGCCGCACGGTCACCGGTGTCCTGCGCGGCGGGGACCGGGTGAGGGGCATTCGGCTCGCCGATGGCACCAGGATCGCGGCACCGGTCGTGGTCAACGCCGCCGGACCCTGGTCGGGCGCGTTGAACCGGCTGGCCGGGGTCGGGGCCGAGTTCACCGTCTCGGTCCGCCCGCTGCGCCAGGAGGTCCACCAAGTGGCCGCACCGGCGGGCCGGGGCGGCGTCGAGGACGTGCTCGGGCCGGTCGTGGCCGACACCGACCTCGGGACGTACGTCCGTCCCGCGCCCGGCGGACACCTGCTGATCGGCAGCACCGTGCCCGCCTGCGACCCCATGGAGTGGCTCGACGATCCCGACACGTGCGACCCCCGTCCGACTCCCTCGCGGTTCGAGACCCAGGTGACGCGGGTGGCACGACGGTTTCCGCTCCTCGGCGTCCCGAACCGGCCGACCGGAATCGCCGGCGTCTACGACGTCACGGACGACTGGTCCCCGGTCTACGACCGCACCGACCTGAACGGTTTCTATGTCGCCATCGGCACGAGCGGCAACCAGTTCAAGAACGCCCCCCTGGCCGGGCGGTTCCTCGCCACCCTGGTGGACCGCGTCGAGGCCGGCCACGACCACGACCGCGATCCGCTGCGGTACGTCGGTGAGCACACCGGAAACGTCATCGATCTGGCAGCGTTCTCCCGTAAGCGTCATGTGGCCGAGGGTGCCGCCTCCCGGACCGTCATGGGCTGACGTTGCGCCGGCGGCCCGGTGTCAAGCATGATAGTTGAATATAAAACGATTCTTGAGGGAGGCGGTCCACGGTGAGCAACGCCGAGACGAAACCGGTGGAAATGCGGTGCGGCGGGCCGGCGGACGGCGAGCCGGCGACCGAGGCGGTCCTGGTCGACGTCCTGACCTCGCGTGATGTTCCCCTGGGCGGCCCCCGGGCGATGACCGTGCGGCGGACCCTGCCGCAGCGCGCCCGGACCCTGATCGGTGCCTGGTGCTTCGCCGACCACTACGGCCCCGACGACGTCTCGGCGACCGGCGGCATGGACGTCGCCCCGCATCCGCACACCGGGCTCCAGACGGTGAGCTGGCTGTTCAGCGGGGAGATCGAGCACCGCGACAGCCTGGGCAGCCACGCCTACGTGCGGCCCGGCGAGCTGAACCTCATGACCGGCGGGTACGGCATCAGCCACTCGGAGGTCTCCACCCCGCGGACCACCGTCCTGCACGGCGTCCAGCTCTGGGTGGCGCTGCCGGAGGAGCATCGCGGCGCCGACCGCGACTTCCAGCACCACGCACCCGAGCCCGTACGGACCGACGGCGCCGAGATCAGGGTCTTCCTGGGCTCCCTCGCCGGCCGCACCTCCCCGGTACGGACCTTCACGCCCCTGCTCGGTGCCGAGATCGTCCTCCAGCCGCGCGCGGCCCTCACCCTCGCCGTGGACCCCGGCTTCGAGCACGGCCTCCTGGTCGACCAGGGAGAGGTACGCCTGTCCGGCACCCTCCTGGGCCCCGCGGAGCTGGGTTACGCCCACCCGGGCACCGGCGCGCTGACCCTGACGAACGAGTCCGACGACATCGCGCGGACGGTCCTGCTCGGCGGAGCCCCGTTCGAGGAGGAGATCGTCATGTGGTGGAACTTCATCGGGCGCAGCCACGAGGACATCGCCAAGGCCCGGGACGAGTGGCAGAACGCCTCCGACCGCTTCGGCGCCGTCGAGGGGTACCCGGGGGACCGGCTTCCCGCCCCCGCGCTGCCGAACGCCGTCATCACACCGCGCAGGAACCCACCGCGCCACTGATCCGTCCGACGTGTCACCGACCCCACCCCGAGAGGAAACCCGATGAGCCGGTCCTCCAGCTCCGCGACCGTCCGGCGGACGGACGCCAAGCACCGCTACGAGATCCTGGTCGACGGCGAGCGCGCCGGGCTGGCCGCGTACCGCGACCACGGTGACCAGCGCGTCTTCTACCACACGGTGGTGGACGACGCCTTCGCCGGACAGGGCCTGGCCTCCCGGCTGGTCCAGGAGGCGCTCACCGACGTGCGCGAGTCCGGGAAGCGGATCGTGCCCGTCTGCCCGTACGTGGCCGGGTTCCTGAAGAGGCACGAGGAGTTCGCCGACATCACCGACCCCGTGACCAGCGAGATCCAGCACTGGCTGGATGCCCAACTGGGCTGACCGCCCGCACGGGCAGCGGGAAGGCGGCGGGAAGACGCGAGAGCCGGGCCCGGGGCGGCAGCCCCGGGCCCGGCTCCTTCTGCCGTCCGGCTACAGACCGCGTACCCGGATGTTGCGGAACTCGATCAGATCGGTGTCGCTGTGGTTCTGCAGCCCCACGTACCCGCTGAGGAACTGACGCAGGTCGGTGGGCGGGTCACCCGCACGGGACGACGACTTGCCGGGCGTGTTGTCGAACTCGTTGATCACCACGCCGTTCCGGATGATCGTGTAGTGCTGTCCGACCGCACGCACCTCGTAGTCGTTCCACTGGCCCTTCGGGGTCACCCCCGCCTTGTCCAGGCCGAGCGACTTGAAGTTGTAGACGGAACCGGTCTTCTGGACCTCGCCCGCGGCGCCGTCGTAGATCTGGATCTCGTGGCCGCAGTAGATCGCGACCCACTCGGGGGCGGTGCGGGCCGAGCCGACCGTGCCGCAACTGCCGTCCGGGCGGTCCGCCAGCGGTGTCCTCGGGTCCGGGAACCGGATGAAGACCCCGCTGTTGGCGTTGGCGCTGCCCGGCGCCACGTCACGGAACTGGAGCCTGACCGAGAAGTCCTTCAGCTCCTGCTTGGCGTACCACAGCATGCCCATGCCGCCGGAGCTGCGCATGGTGCCGTCCGGCTGGAGCGAGAAACTGCCCGCTCCGGCCTGACGCCAGTCGGCCAGACTCGCCGCGGTCCCGTCGAAGATGGGCTTGTACCCGGCGACCTTGCCGATCTCGCTCTGCGCCGCCGCCTTGCTGATCGCCGACGACTCGCGGTTGTCGAGGACGCCCTGCTTGCGGAGGTCGTTGACCACGGAGTTGACGTGACTGACGAACTCCCCGTGGTTCGGCCAGGAGGCTTCGTCGTCGATCAGGTCGTTGACGGTGCAGCCGCCGCCGGCCCGGTGGTTGGTCACGCCCGTGTCGGTGTCCAGCAGGTGGACGGTCGGCCGGGCGTCGGGAGCCGGGCAGCCGGCCTTGGCGTCGAACGTCGCTGTGGCCTTCTCGCCGTCGGCGTAGGTGACCGTCAGCTTCGCGTGGTACGTGCCGTAGTCGGCGTACGTGTGGGCCGGGTTGGCCTCGCGCGAGGGCCTGCTGCCGTCGCCGAAGTCCCACTCCCAGGCCACACCACCGGCCTTGGCGCTGGAGAACGCCACCGTCTTCGGCTTGCTCTGGGTGACCACCCGCGCCCCCGCGTCCTGCGGCTTCGGGGTGGCCGGACCGCCCTGGTAGGTGATGCGGACGAGCTTCTGGTTGTTGGCCAGGCTGAAGAAGCCGCCCGCGTAGTCGAGCATGTACAGGGCGCCGTCGGGACCGAACTTGGCGTCCATCCAGCTCTGTATCTGGGTGGCGCCGCCGCCCGGCGCGATGATGCCGCGCAGGTCCTCACCGAAGGCCGGCGCGCCCTGGTCCTTGACGCGGTCGGGGTCGAGGGTCACCGCGACCCGGTTGTTGGCGTTGGACTCGTCACCGATGAACCACTTGTCCTCCCAGTAGGCCGGCCAGGCGACACCGCTCTTGGTGTCCACCTGGGAGCGGTGGTAGGTGGGACCGGACATGACGGCCTGGCCGCCGCCCTTCAGGTACGGCTGGGTGTAGGTTGCCTCGCTGTCGACGTAGCTGGGAACGCCGCTGCCGTCGGAGCGCTCGGGGAACACCGGTCCGCCGCCCTGGGGCGAGTACCAGATCATGTTGTCGCGGGCCGGCGGGATGTCCACCAGACCGGTGTTGCGCGGCGACTCGTTCTTGAGGTGGTCGCAGTCGTACCAGCCGGTGAGGACCTTGGCGTCGGTGCTGCTGCGGTCACGGTAGGGCTGCCGGTTGCCCATGCAGTACGGCCAGCCCTGGTTGCCCGCGGAGGTGATGACCGTGGCCGTCTCGTACTTGGCCGGGCCCAGGTCCGGGCTGGAGGCTCCCGCGTCCGGGCCGACCCAGCCGGCGTTCAGCCAGTTGTGCACCGGGTCGACGGAGAGCCGCGCGATGTTGCGGACACCCATCACGTAGATCTCGGGGCGGGTCTTGTCCGTGCCCGGCGCGAAGAGGTTGCCCTTGGGGATGGTGTAGGTGCCGTCGGCCTCGGGGTGGATACGGATGATCTTGCCGTTGAGGTCGTTGGTGTTGCCGGAGGTACGGCGTGCGTCCTGGAACGAGACGCCCTTGTAGTCCTGCGTCCAGTTGTTCCCGGAGTAACCGTCGGACCCGCCGGAGGAGTTGTTGTCGCCGGAGCCGATGTACAGGTTGCCGTCCTTGTCGAAGGACATGCCGCCACCGGCGTGGCAGCAGCTGTGGATCTGGGCGTCCCAGTGCAGCAGGTCCTTGCGGGTGTCCTGGTCGATGGACTCGGACGCGAAGTCGTAGGTCAGCCGGGAGACCGTCCGCTGACCGATCCGCTTGTCGCGGTCGATCGACTCGTGCGGCATCCAGTAGATGTAGATCCACCCGTTCTTCTCGAACTTCGGGTCGAGGGTGATGCCGACCAGGCCCTCCTCGTTCTTGACCAGTTCGTCGCCGCTGCCCCGGTTGCCCATCACGTCGAGCGTGGTGAGCAGCTTGACCTTCTTGGTCTTGGGGTCCCACTGGTGGATGGTGCCGCAGCCCAGGCCGACCTCGGGGTTGTTCCAGTCGACGATCGGGCCGGACGGGCAGGCGGCTTTGCCGATGTAGAAGGCCTTGCCGTCGGGGGCCATGGTGAGACCGTGCGGCTCACCGATCTGGTCGAGCTGCCCCGCCTGGTTCTGGGTGGTCAGCCGCTCGGTCTTGTAGTTGGACGCGATGGTCGCCTGGCAGTCGCCGCGCACCATGCCGGTCGTCCACTGGATGGCGCCGAGGAGGTGGCTCTGGAACTTCGTGTCGGTGGTGTAGCTCTCCTCGGTGCGGCCCATGCCGGTGTAGAAGGAGCGTCCGCCGTCGTAGTCGCGGCACCACGAGATCGGGTGGAACGCGCCGTTGGCGCCGGTGCCCGGCTTGTACTTCCACTCCTCGACCTGGGCGATGGTGTGGACCTTGCCGACCGGGTTGGGGTCCCAGTTGATCCACTGGTCGGAACGGGTCCAGTTCAGCGGCAGGCCCTTGTTGGCCGGGTGCTGACGATCCGTCACGTCGACGACGGCCTGCTGGACCTTGGAGGCCTGTGGAGGCGTCGGGTTGGCGTTGAACAGCCGCAGCTCGGCCAACTGGGTCAGCGGCTCACCGCTGTTCGCGGTGATCTCCAGCCGGTAGTGCTGGTAGGCCTGGCTGTTGGAGAACTGGAACTGCCTGGTCTGGAACCGCGACGGGAACGTCTCACCGCTCCGGGTGTCCAGGGTCGTCCAGTTCTGGCCGTCCTGCGAGCCCTGGAGCTTCCAGTCCCTCGGGTCCCGTCCCTGGAAGTCGTTGGCGGACGTCAGCGCGTAGTTGACCACCGCGGCCGGCTTGTCCAGCTTCATGGTGACCCAGGCGGTCGGCGTACGGGCCAGCCACTTGGTGTCGTCCTTGCCGTCGAACAGCTTGTCCTTGCCCTCGTTCGGCGGGTTCTCCGAGTTGACCGCGCTTTCGACGACCTTCTCGGCGTCGGGCAGGCCCAGGGCGGGTCGGGTGCCGATCAGCCCGGTGAACCAGGAGGAGTCGGACTGCGCCCGGGCGGCGTCGTGGACGCCGACGAAGCCGCCGCCGTTGTTGATGTACGACTGGAACGCGGCTTCCTGTTCGGCGTCGAGGGTGACGCCGTCGGCCGACAGGAACACCACCCCTCGGTACTTGGCGAGGCCGGCGGTGGTGAACACGCCCGTGTCCTCGGACTCGACGACCTTGAACCCGTTCTTCTCGCCGAGGTTCCCGATCGCCGCCGCGGCCTTCTTGACCGGGTCGTCCTGCTTGGCGGCCGGTCCGTGGAAGACCAGGACGTTCACCTGGCTCCCGGCCGCCGCGCCCTCGGTGTTCTCCGCGGGCGGCTGCGCGTTCGCCTGCACGGCCGGCAGCGTGGACAGCCCCACGGTCAGCGCGGCGCTGGACAGCAGGACGACGGCGCGGCGCCAGGACCACGCGTGACGAGCGGTCCGCACCGGACGCGACGGCGGTGCTCCGCTTCGTCGTGAGAGGGCGAACCGGTCTCTCTTGCCCATGGTTGCTCCTTGACTCGATCCGACAACGGAAGAGTGATCAGGGGATGGAGCGAGGGCTGCCGCGGCCGCCCCGCCCGGCGGGGGCCGGGTGCGGCGGGTTTCGGCGGGCGGTCACGAGACCCGGGAAGGACGGGTGCCGGAAGGGCGAGGTGGGTTCGCCCCGGGTCCTTGCGGGTGAGGACCGGCCGGCGGCAGTCGTACACGCCCGTCGGACCGTCAGGTGGTTCGACGGACGTGGCTTTGGGGGGCTTGGAGGCGGAGCCCGGATCGAGGGTCCCGCCGCTGCCCTCTAGTGGTCGTGCATGCCGCCGGGGGCCGTGCCGTCGGTCTTGGCCATGTGGTGGGGCATGCCGCCGGGGACCGAGCCGTCGGCTTCGGTCACCAGGAAGACGCCGGCCATGCCCATGTCCGAGTGGCTCTGGACGTGGCAGTGGTACATCCAGGCGCCCGCGCCCACCCGGTCACCCGCGATCACCTGGAATCCGAAGGAGTCCGCCGGGCCGACCGTCTTGGTGTCGATGACCCGGCTCACGTCCTGCGGACCCTGGAGGATACCGGTGCGGTTGTCCACCCAGCGGTGGCCGTGGATGTGCCAGGTGTGGAAGAAGTCCCCGTGTGTGATCACGATGAACTCCACTCGCTCACCGCGGACGGCCTTGAAGGTGGGCGCGTCGTGGGCGCCCCGGTTGTTGATCGTCATGTCGTTGAACACGACCGTGAACTGCTTGTCGGGCAGCACGTCGCCCTTGCGGCGCACGATCACGGGGCCGTAGAGGCCCTTTTTGATGCCGCCCGTGCCGTGCTCGGTCCCCACGTTGTGGTCGTGATAGTGCCAGTAGCCGGCGCTGCCGGCCTCCCAGGTCCCGCCCTGGTTCGACGGGGCGTGGGTGCGCCAGACGTAGGTCCGCCGGCCGCCCGGCTCGACGACGCTGTCGTTCATCCTGGTGCCGTCGCTGGCGACGTCGTAGTCCAGGCCGTGCACGTGCAGACTCGCGGCGACGTCCAGGTTGTTGACGACCTCGATGTTCATCGTGTCGCCCTCGGTCAGCTCGATGAGCGGGCCGGGGATCGTCGCCTCGCCCGGTTTCAGGCCGTAGCCCATTTCCCCGTTCGGCAGCTTCTCCATGTACAGGGTCAGGTTGCGGACGGTGCCCTTGTTGTTTCCCTGGCCGTTCCCCTCCACCGGCTTGTCCTTCGGGGCGGCGGCGGTCGCGGTGATGCCGAGCACCGTGGGTACGACCGCGGCAGCGGCTGCCCCGGTGGCGAAGGCCCGCCGGGAGAAGCGTCTCGTACCTGCGCCTGAGTCGGTCATCGTTCTCCAATCCTCTGAACGCGTGCGAACCCGGAGGCGTCGCGTGGTCGTGATGTGATCCGTCGCCGACGGCAGCCGTCCCGTCAGGGCGGTGTGCGGTGGTGCGCCGTGCCTTCGGGCCCGCGGGGGAGGCGGGACGGTCGCCGGATCGGCCTGCCGGTGAGGCCGTCCTGCTCGGCTCGATGTGCCGGATACGGCGGGGGATCGGGTCGGCTGGGCGAAGGGGGTTCGCCTCGGGACCGCATCACCGTAGCGGGCGCCCCTCCAGTTTTTCCAGACTCAGCTCAAAGTTGGTTGGATTGTGGCCATAGACCTTGGCGAGCCGTCAAAAGCCCGGTAGCTTCCCCAACGTTGCCGCACTTTGCGAGAGGTTGGGCCGCGGGACCCTGCGAGAGGCCGGGTCCGCGGGACTGGCCCCCTCGACGCGCTCCATCCCGGCGGCTGGTCGTCCACTAGACGGGACCGCGAGTGTCCCTGCGCGGTGCCGCACAAGCGAATTCGCGAAAGGTGCAGCGGTGTTCAGAAGACTGCTCCATGCCCAGACGGATCCGCCCCCCCCAGGATCGGCGCCACGCAGACTGTTCCGCGCACACCCGGTGCTGGCGGCGCTGGTGGCGGTCGTCTTCACGGCCTTCTCGCTGGCCGTGCCGGCCGCGTACGCGGCGGCGGGTCGCGGAACCGAGAAGGCGGCGGCCCAGGTGCTCACCTGGACGGCCGGCGACGACTACACGAAGTACACGTCGGTGCCCACCACCGCGGTGGCGGGACCGGCGACGATCGTGTTCGAGAACAGCGCGGCCACCGGCAACACCACCGGAATGCCGCACACGTTGACGTTCGACGTCTCGAACCCCGACTACAACAACGACGTCAGCCTCAACATCCAGGCGAGCCCCTTCGACTCCAACGGCGGCAAGTACACGGCCGAGGTCGTCCTCAAGCCCGGCGTCTACCGCTACTTCTGCGCGATGCCGGGCCACCAGTCGATGACGGGCCAGCTCGTCGTCACCGCCGCGCCCGGCGACGACGACACCACCGCACCGGAGACGTCGGCGACGGTCTCCGGCACGAAGGACGGGTCCGGCAACTATGTCGGCAGTGCGACGGTGACGGTGTCGGCTTCGGATTCCGGGTCGGGTGTGGCGAGTGTGGAGTACTCGCTTGATGGTGGTGCGTTCACGGCGTATGCGAAGCCGGTTGTGGTGAGTGAGGTCGGTGCGCATTCGTTGTCGTATCGGGCGTCGGACAAGGCGGGGAATGCGTCGGCGGTGAAGTCGGTGGAGTTCTCCGTGGTGGCGGCTGAGCCGGAGGACGAGACGCCGCCGGAGACGTCGGCGTCGGTGTCGGGGACGAAGGACGGGTCCGGCAACTTCGTGGGCAGTGCGACGGTGACGGTGTCGGCTTCGGATTCCGGGTCGGGTGTGGCGAGTGTGGAGTACTCGCTTGATGGTGGTGCGTTCACGGCGTATGC
>NZ_JBIUVQ010000002.1:410945-413542 GCF_044743035.1 Streptomyces sp. NPDC087787 | reverse complement strand
TCGTATCGGGCGTCGGACAAGGCGGGGAATGCGTCGGCGGTGAAGTCGGTGGAGTTCTCCGTGGTGGCGGCTGAGCCGGAGGACAGGACGCCGCCGGAGACGTCGGCGTCGGTGTCGGGGACGAAGGACGCGTCCGGCAACTTCGTGGGCAGTGCGACGGTGACGGTGTCGGCTTCGGATTCCGGGTCGGGTGTGGCGAAGATCGAGTATTCGCTGGATGGTGCGGCGTATGTCGCGTACTCGGCGCCGGTGCAGGTGAGTGGTGTGGGTGCGCACTCGTTGTCGTATCGGGCGTCGGACAAGGCGGGGAATGCGTCGGCGGTGAAGTCGGTGGAGTTCTCCGTGGTGGCGGCTGAGCCGGAGGACAGGACGCCGCCGCAGACGTCGGCGTCGGTGTCGGGGACGAAGGACGCGTCCGGCAACTACGTGGGCAGCGCGACCGTGACGGTGTCCGCCTCGGACTCCGGTTCCGGTGTGGCCGGCATCGAGTACTCCCTCGACGGCGGCCCCTATCTCCAGTACGCGGAGCCGGTGGTGATCGACAGGGCCGGGAGCCACACGCTCCTCTACCGGGCCACCGACAAGGCCGGCAACACGTCCACGCCCAAGTCGCTCTCCCTGACGGTCGTCTCCGGCGAACCGCCGTCCGACTGTCCGGAAAGGGACGACCGGGCCACCGTGTTCGTCGGCTCCGTCAACACCGGTGTCCCCAACCGCGTGACGGCCGGCGGCTGCACGATCAACGAGCTGATCGAGGACCAGCGGGCCTGGGAGAACCACGGCGCGTTCGTCTCGCACGTCGGAAAGGTCGTCCAGACGCTGCGGGACGAGGGCGTCATCGACCAGCGGGAGGCCGCCGAGATCAAGAAGGCCGCCGGCCAGTCCGACGTGGGCAAGCCCAACCGCGCGCCCTCCGGCGCGTGAGGCACGGCCCGGGCGGTGACCCCGCCTGAACGGTGAGCCCTGGCGGGCCGCGCCACAAGCCCGCCAGGGCGCCTCCGGCACCGGGCCCCGGACGCTGCCGTGCACGTCTTTGTCCATCCGGAGGTGAAAGTCCCCCACATCAGTGCACAAGTTTCTTTCATCGGCGGCGGCTCGGTGCTACGGTCCTTCTCAAAGTCGTGCCCCCCATGTGCCGGGCATGCGAACGGTTCTTGCCACGACGGGGGCGGCGTGAGGTCTATGACGGCTCGACCGGCCAATCTCCACCAGGCCCGGCTGCTCCGCCTCCTGCGCGACCTCGGCCCGCAGTCCCGGGTCGCCCTCGGGGAGCAGGTCGAGCTGTCGCGCTCCAAGCTTGCCTTCGAGATCGACCGGCTCCTGGAGACCGGGCTGGTCGTCCAGGACGGCCTCGCCGCCTCCCGCGGCGGCCGCCGCTCGCACAACGTCCGGATCGCCCCGTCGCTGCGGTTCCTCGGCGTGGACATCGGCGCCACCTCCGTGGACGTCGCGGTCACCAACGCCGAGCTGGACGTCCTCGGCCACGTGGCCGAGCCGCTGGACGTGCGCGAAGGCCCGGTCGCCGTCTTCGAGCGGGTGCTCGCCCTGGCCGGCAAACTGCGCGAGGCGGGGCTGGCGGACCACTTCGACGGCGCCGGGATCGGAGTGCCGGGACCCGTCAGGTTCCCCGAGGGCGTCCCCGTCGCGCCGCCGATCATGCCCGGCTGGGACGGCTTCCCCGTCCGCGAGGCGATGAGCCAGGAACTGGGCTGCCCCGTCCTCGTCGACAACGACGTGAACCTGATGGCCCTGGGCGAGCAGCAGGCCGGCGTCGCCCGGTCCGTACGCGACTTCCTGTGCGTGAAGCTCGGCACGGGCATCGGCTGCGGCATCGTGGTCGGCGGCGAAGTGCACCGCGGGGTCACCGGCAGCGCCGGCGACATCGGCCACATCCAGGCGGATCCGGACGGGCCGCGGTGCGCCTGCGGCAACATCGGTTGTCTCGAGGCGTACTTCGGCGGCAGCTCCCTCGTCCGCGACGCGACCGCGCTCGCCCAGTCCGGCCGCTCGGCGGAGCTGGCCGGACGGCTGGAGGCGGCCGGGAGGCTGACCCCCGAGGACGTCTCGGCCGCCGCCGGGGCCGGGGACGCGGCCTCCCTGGAACTGATCCGCATGGGCGGACGGCGTACCGGTCAGGTCATCGCCGGCCTGGTCAGCTTCTTCAACCCCGGCCTCGTGGTCATCGGGGGAGGGCTCACCGGACTGGGGCACAACCTGCTGGCGAGCATCCGCACCCAGGTCTACCGCCAGTCCCTGCCGCTTGCGACCGGCAATCTGCCGATCGTCCTCGGCGAGCTCGGCCATGCCGCGGGCGTCGTCGGCGCCACCCGGCTGATCAGCGACCACGTCTTCTCACCGGCCTGACCCGTCCGGCCCGGCCCGCCTCACCTGGCCGGACGGGCGGGACCGGCCACCTCGGACGCGCCGAAACGCGCCGATTGCGTACTGGCGCGAGTGGACGGTGACACGTCAAGATCTCCTCCTCAGGGCGGCTCCGACCGGTCGTGGGGGGGGGCCCCGGGGGGGGGGCGCCCCCCCCCGGGAGGGCAAGACAACAAAATATGGTATACAAAAAAAAGATAGCCGTTTCAAAAAGA